>JAAYUR010000258.1 GCA_012517645.1 Treponema sp. | reverse complement strand
GCATCGAGGAAGCGCGGGCGTACCTGAAGCGTTGGAACCGGGACGGAGATGTCCTGGAATTCGACCAGTCCAGCGCCACGGTGGGGCTGGCCGCCCGGGCCCTGGGGGTCGAACCGGGCCGCATCGCCAAGACCCTGTCCTTCCGCGGACGGGAGCGCCCGATGCTCGTCGTGGCCGCCGGGGACGCCCGGATCGACAACAAGAAATTCAAGGCGGCCTTCGGTCTGAAGGCCTCCATGCTCTCTCCGGAGGAAGCCCTCGAACGCACAGGGCATCCCGTAGGGGGGATATGCCCCTTCGGCCTGGCTACGGACCTGGATGTCTATCTGGACGAGTCCCTTCGGAGATTCGACCACGTCTACCCCGCCTGCGGGAGCGGCAACTCCGCCCTTCGGTGCACCCTAGCCCAGCTGGAGGAGTATTCGGCGGCCCGGGCCTGGGTGGACGTCTGCTCCGTCTAGACCCCAAAGGCGGGGAGTCTCAGGATCGGGCGGCCAGGAGCACGGCCCGGGCTTCCACGGCCCGACCTTCCCCGACAGGTCCCAGGCCCTCCATGGTCTTGGCCTTGAAGGATACCGCTTTCGGATCCATGTCCAGGAGCTCCGCCAGGCTGGAACGTATAGCCTCCCGATAGGGGGCCAGCTTGGGCCTCTCCAGGATGACGGTGCAGTCCAGGTTGACCGGCTTCCAGCCGGAGCGGAGGACCAGATCCCGGGTTTTCCGGGCCAGTATTCGGGAGTCCGCGTCCTTCCATTCCGGGTCGCCCGGAGGGAAATGAAGTCCTATGTCCCCGAGAGCCGCGGAGCCCAGGAGGGCGTCGATCACCGCATGGAGCAGGACATCCCCGTCCGAGTAGCCTTCCTCCCCGCGGTCCGAGGGAATCTCGACCCCGCCCAGCATCAGCCTGCGTCCGGGGGTCAGCTTGTGGATATCCCAGCCCTCGCCGATCCGGAAGGGCGGGGCGGCGGGCAGCGTGGTCGACCGACCGGCAGGCGCCCGGCCCGGCTCCGGTTCCCATCCCTCTTGAGGAATTCTCGGATCTTCCGGATCCCGAGGGTCCGGGCGGAACTCCAGGTCCTCCCGGTAGGTGATCTTCCGGTTGCTCCGCTCGCCCTCCGTCCAAGCCACGGGGCCGACATAGCGGGCCCAGAGCTCCGCGTCGTCCGTAGCTTCCGTCCTGTCCGCCTCCGCCCTGCGGTGGGCCTCCAGGAGAGGTCCCAGCCGGAAGCCCTGGGGAGTCTGCGCGGTGGCGAGGGCGGCCCGGGGAGGGTGGCGCAGGACCAAACCGTCGGGGGAGATCTCCTTGGGGGTCTCCACAAGCTCCGTTACGGGCACGCAGGCTCCGACCCGGGCCGCCACGGCGGCCACTCTCTCGGCCAGGCCTTGGCTGAGCCAGGGGCGGGCCCCGTCGTGCACCAGGACCACCATATCCTGGACGGTCTCCGGCAGGACGACCCCGGATTCCTCGGGTTCCCGGGAGGGCGAAAGCGTCCGCGCAAGGGCTTCCAGGCCCAGGCGGACCGAATCCCGGCGGGTCGGCCCCCCGTGGACGATCTGGAACCGGGATCCCAAGCGGTTCTCCAGGCTCGACAGGGTCTGTGGGGCCAGGGCTCCCCGCATGGGGATTTCCTGGCCCTCCGGAACCGTTATCACCAGGGCGGACAGACCCGGGAGCCGGCTGAAGGCGGAAACGGCTCGGTCCAGCACGGCCCGGCCGCCCAGGTCCTCGGTCTCCTTCTTGCGGCCGAACCGTTCCCCGCGGCCGGCGGCGGTGATGAGCACGGCCAGGGACGGGGCTCTCATCGGGACTGTCCTGCGATGCTCCCGGCGAGCTTCTCCCTGGGGGACAGCAGGTCCCGCACGGCTTGCTCGATCCGCTCCGGAGTGGGCACGGCGTTCCGCTCCAGGTTGGGGCTGTACGGGACGGGGATATCGAAGCCCGCGACCCGTCGGATCGGCGCCTTAAGGAGCGGGAAGGCTTCGCTGTCCGCTACCAGGGCGGCGATCTCTCCGCCGAAGCCTCCGGTTTTGACGGCCTCGTGGACGATGACCAGGCGGCCGGTCTTGGCCGCGCTGGCTGTGATGGTCCGGGCATCCAGGGGAACCAGGGTCCGGGGATCCACGACCTCCACGGAGATCCCCTCCGCGTCCAGACGCTCCGCGACGTCCAGGCACATTCCGACCATGCGGCCCCAGGCCGCGATGGTCAGGTCCGAGCCGGCGCGCTTCACCTCCGCCTTCCCGAAGGGGATGAGGTATTCCTCCTCCGGAACCGGGCCGGTATCCTTGTACAGGAGTTTCTGCTCCAGGAATACGACGGGATTGTCGTCCCGGACCGCGGTCTTGAGAAGTCCCTTGGCGTCGTAGGGCGTGGATGGCACGACCACCTTGAGCCCGGGAAAGTGGCAGAACACGGCCTCCTGGCTCTGGGAATGCTGGGCCCCGGCTCCCGTGCCCGAGCCGGCGGGACTGCGGACCACCAGGGGCACTCGGACGGTTCCGCCGAACATGTAGCGCATCTTGGCGGCCTGGTTGCCGATCTGATCGAGGGCCAGGGACAAAAAATCGCTGAAGGGGATTTCCACGATGGGGCGGGTTCCGGTGAGCGCGGCTCCCGCGGCGGCCCCGGCTATGGCGGCTTCGGAGATGGGGGTGTCCAGGATCCGGTCCGGGCCGAATTCCCGGAAGAGGCCCGCGGACACGCCGAAGGTGCCTCCGTAGATCCCGACATCCTCACCCATCAGGAAGACCCGGGGATCCCGCAGGAGTTCCTCCCGAAGGGCTTCCCGGATCGCTTCCGCGTAGCTTATCTCCCGGATCCTTCGGGCGCCGGTTCCCGAGTCAGTCCGCATAGACGTCCCTCAGGAGGTCTTCCAACCCGGGTTCCTCGCAGGCCTGGGCGTAGCGGAAGGCGGAGTCCACCTCGTCCCGGACTTCCTCGTCGATTTCGGAGATCCGGCCCTCGGAAAGGTCTCCACGGGCGATCAGTAGGCGGCGGAATCGGAGGATCGGGTCTTTTTTCTTCCAGACGTCGATCTCCTCCTGGGTCCTGTAGACATTGGAATCGCTCCGGGAATGCCCCAGGAAGCGATAGGTCTGGGCGACCAATAGAAGGGGGCCCTTCTTCTTGACGTGGGAGAGGGCTTCCCCCACGGCCCGGTACACCTCGAGGACGTCCATCCCGTCCACGTTCCGGCCCGGTATGCCGTAGGCCGCGGCCCGGAGGCTGAGGTCCTGGACGTTCGTGGAGCGGCGAACGTGGGTGGAAACGCCGTAGAGGTTGTTCTCGCAGAGGAAAAGCACGGGGAGCTTCCAGACCGCGGCCAGGTTTACGGACTCGTGGAAGGTCCCCTCGTTCATGGCCCCGTCCCCGAAGAAGCATACCACCGCACGGTCCTGTCCGAGTCGGCGTATCGAGAGGGCGGCGCCTACCGCGACGGGAATGCCCCCCCCCACGATGCCCGTACCTCCCAGGTTGCCCCGGGCCGGATCCGCCAGGTGCATGGACCCTCCCTTGCCTCCGCAGACCCCGCTCCGTTTTCCGAACATCTCCGCCGCCAAACTCGCAAGATCCGAGCCTTTGGCGATCGCGTGACCATGACAACGATGGGTGCTGGTTATGTAATCCAGGTCCGAGAGGTTGGCCGCCGCCCCTGCGGCCACGGCTTCTTCTCCCACATAAAGATGGGTCGTGCCGTGGATGCGGCCCCGGGACATGTGATATTGTATTTCCTCTTCAAACAAGCGGATCCGGAGCATGCGGCGGTACAGGTCCTCGAGCAGGGGTTCCGGGTATCCCGGACGAGGGCCGGCGGAAGGGGCCGAGGCGGAGGCCGCTTCGGTCGAGTTCTCGGGTTGCAAAGCTATCATGCAGGCTTCCTCGCGCTGAGCGCCTGAAAAAATTTGCAGAGCTTGAAAAAAAATCCGCAGCCAGGATAGTCTTGAGCCCGAGGGCTTGTCAAGGCGAGCCCGGACGAAGGGAGGATCCTGCGGGATGGGAAGCGCCGCGGAACAAGACTCCGAAGGAACGGTCCCTACTCCGGAAGGGCGGCCGGAATCCTCACACACACTTTTATATAAAATAGCGCATTTATACTATATAGAAAATCTCAGCCAGAGGGAGATCGCCCAGAAAACCCGCATGTCCGTGGCCAGCGTGTCCCGAGCCCTGGCCCGCGCCCGGGAGCTCAAGATCGTATCCATCTCGATCCAGGGGGGGGAGGACGATTTTTCCCAGCTGGAGATCGAGATCGAGCGGTCCTTCCGGCTGTCCGAATGCCTCGTGGTCCCCAGCTACGGTCGCATCGAGCATACCTTCCAGGGTATGGCCGCCGCCGCCGCGGACCTGCTTTCCCGCACCCTCAAGCCGGGAGCCGCCCTGGGAGTAAGCTGGGGGGATACCTTGCGCGCGATCGGGGAGAGCCTGCCACGGATGCCCGGGGTACGGGCGGATGTGATACCCGTCATCGGCGCCCTGGGCTGGGTCGAGACCGGGATCTATCCCAACAGCATAGCCCGGACCTTCGCGCAGAAGATGGGGGGCGACTCCTTCCTGGTGAACACCCCGGCCTTCGTGGACGATCCGGGAACTCGGAAAGCCCTGATGGAGGACAGCAATTTCCGGCCCGTCCGGGATCTCTGGAGCCGACTGGACATGGCCTTCCTAGGGGTCAGCGCCCTGACCGTGGACAGCTCCATGTGCCGGAGCGGGATTTTTTCCGAGGCGGACCTGGCGGCCATGCGGGAGGCCGGGGGCGAGTGTATCAGCAACTTCGTGGTCTTCGACGGGCAGGGACGGATGGTGCCCACGTCGGTTTCGGACCGCATGGTCTTCCTGCCCCTGGACGACCTCAGAAAGGTCCCCACTGTGGCCATCGCTGCGGCCGGTTCGGCCAAGGCGGAGCCCCTTCGGGCCATGCTCCGAAGCGGAATCTGCTCCGCCTTGGTCACGGACACGGACTGCGCCCGGGCGCTGTTGTCCATGGGATCCTCATGACTCACCACGGAGCGCACGGAGGTCGCGGAGAAAGCGGGCCGTGGAACCACAGGTCCGACAGGATGAACAAGATGTCCAATACTAACACTTAGAACACCGATTCCATCTTGGTGATCTTGATCCATCTTGTAAATCTTGTTCGGATCCATGGTTCCAGGTTCTTTATCCGTGTCCTCCCTGGTGAAGTCCTATAAAACTTACACCTGGGTCAGCGCCCAGTCCCGGGCGGCCAGGATCATGGCCTCCTCCGGTTCTGGAATGTCCCCCCGCTCCATCATGGCCTCGAAGGTCTTCCGGGCCGCGGCGATCTCCCGCTTTGCCCAGGCGTAGACCTCCTCCCGGGACTTCGGGACCCGGGCCAGCCCCTCCTTGACCGCCTGCTCCGCCACGTCCGCGGCTTCCACGGAGAAGACGTCGCTCTCGTCCATGTTCGGGACGATGTTGTCCGGGTGGATCCCCCGGGCCTTGGCGAAGTCCGCCAGGGAGTGGGCGCAGCGGATGGCCATGCCGTCGGAGATCTTCCGGGCCCGGACCGCCAAGGCGCCCTTCAGGATCCCGGGGAAGCAGATGGAGTTGTTCACCTGGTTGGGGAAATCCCCCCGGCCGGTGGCCACGATGAAGGCCCCGGCCTCCTTGGCTTTATGGGGCCAGATCTCCGGCACCGGGTTCGCGCAGGCGAAGACGATGGCCTTGGGGGCCATGGAGGAGACCCAGTCGGGCTTGACCACGTCCGGGCCCGGGGTGGACAGGGCCACCAGTGCGTCGGCGCCCCGGAAGGCGTCCTCCATGGTCAGGATGCCCGTGGGGTTCGTGGACCGGCAGAGCTCCCACTTGCGGTAGTTCTCGGGGCTGGCCTCGATGTCCTTACGCCCCTTGTGGAGACTGCCCTTGGTGTCGAACATCACGATGTTCTCGCCCTTGGCGCCGTCGGCCATGAGCAGCCGGGCGATGGTGGTGTTGGACGCCCCGGCGCCCAGGAGGACGATCTTGACGTCCCCCATCTTCTTGCCCGCCAGGTGGACCGCGTTGATCAGGCCCGCCAGGGTGACGCAGGCGGTGCCCTGGGCGTCGTCGTGCCAGACCGGGATGTCGCAGGCGTCCCGCAGCTCGTCCAGGACCCGGAAGCAGTTGGGCTGGCTGATGTCCTCCAGGTTGACGGCCCCGAAGGAGTGCTGACACATCTTCACGAACTCGATGATCTTGGCGGGATCGTGCTTGCCCGATTCGTTCCGGGAGTCCACGCAGAGGGGTACGGCGTCCACGCCGCCCAGATATTTCATGATCAAGGACTTGCCTTCCATGACCCCCAGGCCGCCCGGAGGGGTGCAGTCCCCGTCCCCCAGGACCCGGGTGGAGTCGCTTACCACCGCCACCAGGTTGCCCCGGCAGGTGGTCTCGAAGGACACGTCGTTGTCGTCCCGGATGGAGGTCGAGATCTTGGACACCCCCGGGGTGTACCAGACGTTGAACCAGTTGAAACCGTAGATGCCGCACTTGGGAACGGTCTG
>JAAYUR010000397.1 GCA_012517645.1 Treponema sp. | reverse complement strand
GTCACGACATTGGCGACCGCCGAGCCGTTGATGCTCCCCAGGAGGCCGCTGGCTATGACCGCCACCTTGGCGGGACCACCCCGGGAGTGTCCGGCCAGGGCCAGGGCGATGTCGTTGAAAAAGAGGCCCATTCCGGACTTGTCCATGAAGGCCCCGAAAAGAATGAAGAGGAAGATGTAGGACGCCGCAACCCCCACCGCGGTCCCGTAGATGCCGTCGGTGGAGACGAAGAGGAAGCTGGCCAGGTCGTCCCAGGAGTACCCCCGGTGTCCGAAGAATCCCGGCATGCTCTGCCCGAACATGGCGTACAGGATGAAGAGGATCCCCAGGATGGGAAGGGCGGGTCCGGTCACCCTTCGGGCGCCTTCCAATACCAACAGCACGAGCAGCACCCCGAAGACCAGATCCAGGCCGTTCGGGATGCCCGCCCGCGAGATGATCCCCAGGTAGTCCACCCAGACGTAGACCGCGACGGAGGCGACCAGGATAGCCGACAGGGCGTCCCACCAAGCCAGCTTCCGGCGGTCTCCCTTCTTGTTGAAGGGATACAGCAGGAAGGCCAGACCCAGCGTCATGGCCACGTGGAGGGAGCGGTGCTTGAGGGTCACCGGGGTCCCAAGGGCGGCACCGTACAGATGGTACAGGGCCACCAGGATGGAGAGGATCCGGACGAAGGTCGCGACGGTCTTCCCGGAGAAGACCCGGTACCTCGATTCTGAATCGTACTCCTCCAAAAGTTCCTTCTGGCGTTCAGCCTGTTGCTCTCGGCTCGTATCGCTCACGTCCTCACCTCCCTTGCTCGATCCGCAGCTCCAGAGCCTCATGGTGCGGAAGGTCCCGGCCGCGGATCAGGGTCCTTCCGTTCAAGGTTATCTTTTCCGTCGCGGTCCGGGAATTGATCCATCGGTACGCGGGGTACGTCTCGTCGATGCCCCCGTGGATGATGTCCCCCCCTTCCACCCGGACGCTCGTGCCGCGCTCGTTCGGCACCCCCGCGCCGTAACCCCGGAACCGGATCTCCCGGAGCAGAAGCGTCCCGTCTGGCCGAATCTCGAAGCGCTCGGTCCAAGGGAAATGTTCCACCGAGTGGATCCAGGTCAGTTCCAGGATGTCGCCGGGCCGTGCGTCAGCGCGGAACAGCAACGCTCCTTCCCGCTGGGTCTCGATGCGCAGGGTCAGCAAGCCCTCCCGGGACCGGGCGCAGGACGCGGCGAACCATAAAGCCGCGGCCGCCAAGGCGGCCGCGAGAACGATCCGCCCCGCGTCGGCACCGCGGGCGATCAACTCCCCCCGGCGGCGGGCCCGGAGGGAGCGGGGGGTTCTCACTTCAGGATGCCCACTTCCTTGAAGTACTTCTCGACCCCGGGATGCAGGGGAACCACCATGCCCTGTAGGGCGTTCTTGAGGTTCACGTACTTCTTGGCCGCGCTATGGGTGGCCTGGATCTTGTCGATGTGCTCGAAGATGCCCTTGGTGATGTCGTAGGCCACCGCGTCCGGAAGGTCCTTGCTGACCAGCAGGATGTTCATGATGGTGGCGGTGTTGACATCCGAGGCGTTCCCGTAGGTCCCCGCGGGGATGACGTCGGCGGTGAAGAAGGGATACTTCTTCTTGAGATAGGCCATGCCCTCGCCCTCGATGGGGATGATCCGGATCTTCTTGGTGGTGGCCAGATCCATGACCGTGGCGTTCGGGATCCCGCTGGTGACGAAGGCGGCGTCCACCATCCCGTTGCGCATCTGGTCGATGGCTTCCCCGTAGTTCAGGTAATCAGGCCGGATGTCGGCGTAGGACATCCCGTGGGCTTCGAACATGAGCCGGGCGTTGACCTCGACGCCGGAGTTCGGGGCTCCAACGCCCACCCGTTTGCCCTTGAGGTCCTTGAAGGTCTTGATGCCCGAGGATTCCAGGGTGACCAGCTGGACGTAGTTCGGGTACAGACCCATGAGGCCCCGGAGATCGGTCTTGGGTTTCTGGCCCTGGAAGGCCCCGAAGGCCTGGTAAGCCTGGAGCACCGCGTCGGACATGACGATGGCCAACTCCGCCTTCTTGTTCAAGATAAGGTTGATGTTCTCCACCGACGCCCCCGTGGACTGGACCGAGGAACGATAGCCCAAGTCCGTTCCCACCACGGTTCCGATGCCGCCCCCGATGGGGTAGTAGATGCCGCTGGTGGGGCCGGTAGCCACGGTGATGAACACTTTGCTCTTGTCGACAGCCGAATCCTTGCTCTGCCAGTAGGCCGCGACCGCGAGCACGAGTACGAAGACGAACAACGCCTTGATCCTTAGTTTCATTCGGATCCTCCCGTTCGAAGATACCGGTTAATATCAAAATCCGTGCCAAGTCGGAGCAACAGTCTTCCGAAGCAAGCGGGTTTTTTATTGCTTTTAAAAATAAAGATTTAATTTCATCTATCCCGTCTGTCGAAGGGCGTGGGGCTTGGGGGGAGCGAGAACCTCGAGCCCGGGAACGGCAGTAATTTCCGGACCGGCAAATTTTGCCGTTCGTGCTTCACCCGTTTCCCTTGAGCCCGTACTCCTCGATCTTGTTCCGGAGTCCCCGTTCGCTGATTCCCAGGGATTCGGCGGCGGCCTTCCGGCGGCCGCCGAAGCGCTCCAGGGCCGCCCGGATCAGCCGGCCCTCGACCTCCCGCAGGGATTTTCCGGCCAGGGCCCGGATTGCTTCCTCCTCGGTGGGAACGCGGGGATTGGAGTATCCGCGGATTTCCCCGGGGAGGTCCCCCAAGCCGATCTCCGGGGATTCGGCCATCAGGACACCGTGCTCCACCAGGTTGGCCAGCTCCCGGACGTTCCCGGGGAAGGAGTATGCCAGGAGGAAGCGCAGGGCATCCTCGGAAAACCCCCGTATGGTCTTTCTCATTTCCCGGCTGAACTTGGCCGTGAAGTGATCCAGGAGCAGGGGGATGTCCTCCCGACGCTCCCGAAGGGGTGGGACGTGGATCTCCACGACCTTGAGCCGGAAATACAGGTCGCTCCGGAACCGCCCGGCCTCCACGGCCTCGGAAAGGTTGACGTTCGTGGCCGCGACCACCCGGGCGTTTACCTTGACCGGTTCGTTGCGGCCCAGGGGGGTGATCTCCCGCTGTTGGAGAACCTGGAGCAGCTTGACCTGGAGGGGAAGAGGCAGGTCGCCGATCTCGTCCAGCAGGATCGTCCCGCCGCCCGCATACTCGAACTTGCCCTGCTTCGCCTCCAGGGCCCCGGTGAAGGCCCCCCGGCGATACCCGAAGAGCTCCCCTTCCAGCAGGGCTTCCGGTATGGCCCCGCAATTGACGGCCACGAAGGGCTCGGACCTTCTGCGCCCGCCGTAATGGAGGGCCCGGGCGACCAGCTCCTTGCCCACTCCGCTCTCGCCCCGGACGACGACGGTGGTATCCACGTCCTTTAACTTATCCACCAGGTCGAAGACCCTCCGCATGGCGGGGCTCTTCCCTACGATGCCGGCGGGTCCGAACCGTTCCTCGAGTTCCCGGCTGAGCCTCTCCACCCTGCGATGGAGCCGGCGGTGCTCCAGCGCCTGATCCGCCGCCGCCAGGAGAGCCTCCATGTTCAGGGGCTTTTCCAGGTACCCGAAAGCGCCCAGCCTCATGGCCCGGACCGAGGACTCGATGGAGCCGAAGGCGGTCATCATGATCACCACCGGCGGATCCGGAAGGCGCCGCAAGGATTCCAGGACCCGGATGCCGTCGTTCTCCCCGATCCGGAGATCCAGGAGACACAGGTCGAAGGCCTCCTCCGAGGCCAGCCGAAGCCCCTCCTCCGCGTCCGTGGCGGAAGCGGTCCGAAACCGGTCCTCCAGGGCGAATTCCAGGGAGGAGCAGATGGCCGCCTCGTCGTCGATGATGAGCACCCGTTCCATCGTTATCCCTCCGCCGCGGGGAACTCCATACTCATGGTCGTGCCCTCTCCTTTCACGCTTTCGATCCGCAGGACACCCCGGTTCTCCTCCACATACTGCCGGGTCAAGGGCAGGCCCAGCCCCACCCCCTTGGGCTTTGTGGTGTAGAAGGGCTCCAAGGCCCGGAGTACCTCCTCTTCGGTCATGCCGATCCCCCGGTCCCGGACCTCGACCCGGACCGAGGATCCCTCCTTCCGGACCGCAAGAACGATCTCCCCCCGCTCCCCGAAGCCTTCGGCGGATTCGGCCCCGAGCTCCTCCAGGGCGTCCATGGAATTCAACGCCCCGTTCAGTATGCACTGCCGGACCTGGTCCCGGTCCACGAAGGCGTACGCGGACCCGGGCGCCTCCGTCCTGAGCCGGATCCCCCTCTTGGCCGCAAGAGGAGCCAGCAGGACGGCGCAGGACTGCACCAAGGCGCCCATGTCCTCCCGGGCTCCCGCGGCGGCCCGGGGCCGGGCAAAGTCGATGAGATTCCGGATCAGCCCGTCCATCCGCTCCACCTCCCGGGGGACGTGGTCGGCAAGCTCCGCCAGGAATTTGGGGTTGTCCGACTTCCGGGGCAGAAGCTCCACGAAGGTCTTGATCGAGGTAAGAGGATTGCGGATTTCGTGGGCCACCCCCGCGACCAGCCGGCTCAGGGCCCGGTTCTTCTCCCGCTCGAAGACCCGGTCCTGGAGAGCCTTCTCCCGGGTGTGATCCTCGAAGGAAAAGATCACCCCCTCCACCCGGCCCTCGTGGTCCCGCAGGGGATAGAGGCCGTACCGGATGTGGAGCACCGCGCCGTCCGGACGTTCCCACTCTTCGGTCTGGAAGAGGTATTGGCCGCCCCCGGAAAGCACGACCTCGGCCTTGCCTTCCAGAAAACGCTTGAACAACGGGTACTCCGTGTATGGCTTGCCGACGGGATCCTCCGTCAGGCCTCCGATTTCCCGGGCCCGGGAGTTGCAGACCGTGATCCGGCCTTCCCGGTCGCAGGTCACCAGTCCCCGGGGGCTGCTCTCCAGGATCTGGTGGATGAACTCCTTTTTGTCCTCCGTTTCACCTATCTGTCGGATTAACTCCCGGTTCATCCGGTCCAGGTCCGCGGTGCGCGCCCGAACCCGGGCGGCGAGCTGGCGGTTCCACCAAACGCCGAAGGCCGCCAGCAGGGCGGATGCGAGGACCAGGGCCACGAAGCCGCCCAGGAGCCGGCGCAGCCTCCTCTGGGTCTCGAACTCCGCCTCCCGGAACCAGCGCTCGAAGAGAGCGCTGTACACACCGGAATCCTTGAGTTCCCGGATGCCCGTATCCACCAGGTAGAGCAGGTAGGCGTCCTCCCGGGAAGCCGCCACCGTGTACTCCACGGGCATCCAGTAGCTGGCGGCGAAGCGGAAACGGTCCTCCCAGCCCCGGGTTCGCAGGAGATGGAGTATCGTCATCCGGTCCGCGAGAAGAGCGTCCGCCCTGTCCAGGGCCAGAAGTTCCAGGGCCTCCGACGCGGAGGCAGTCTCGTTGAACCGGGCGGAGCGGATGCTCTTCAGGAACGTATAGGCGGGGGAATCCCGCTCCAGGGCCAGAACCCCGTCGGTCAGGTTGGAAAGCCCCCGTTGAAAGGCCGTCCCGTCCTTCCTGACCAGGATGCCCACCGAAGACGAGACGAGGGGTTCCGAGAAATCCGCGTCCTGGGAGGCTCCCATGGAATACGGATAGCCCAGGATGGCGTCCACCCTTCCCTTCGCCAGGGCTTCACGGCCTTCCCGAAGGCTCATCGGAAGCAATTCGAAGCGTATCCCGTGGTGCACCCCGACCCGTTCGATCACATCCACGTTGAAGCCCCGTAGACCGTCCTCGGTCAGGAACTGGTAGGGCGGGTTGGCGGGATCCACGGCCAGCCGGAACGGTCCGCTTGCCGGCTCCGCGCCGGCCTGGGCGGCCCCGGAGGCCGGGCCCAAGGCCAGGGCCGCGGCGATCGCGGAGAGCAGGCGCCGGCCGGGAATCCGGG
>JAAYUR010000342.1 GCA_012517645.1 Treponema sp. | reverse complement strand
GGAGAAGAGACGGAAGCGGCGGTTGCGGGCTCCCGGGACGCGCCGGGTCCGGCGGGCCCCTGGGGCGCGGAGCCGGGAACCTCGTCGTCGGCGGAAGCCTCCGCGGCGTCGGGCTCCCCCTCGGGGCCGTCCGGACCGGCGGTTCCCGGGGCCGAGGCTCCGGCCTGCGGATAGGCTTCCGGACCCGGGAGCGGAATGGCGGCCCCGGGTTCCGGGGCTTGCAGGGCGTCCGGCGCCACCCCTCCGGCCAGGCGACGGAAGCCCTGGTCCACCAGGGCGGACATGTTCTCCGCCAGGGCGTGGAAGTCCAGGTCCTCCCCCGAGACCAGTTCCAGCTCGAACCCGTCGAAGGGCGCCTCCGAGTCGGACCTCAAGCGCTCCAGGATGGCCGCCACCTGGTCCTCCTTGACCCGGGCCCCGGTCAGGATGTCCAGGATGTTGCTTCCTAAGGCCACGCGTCCGGGCCCCAGGGCTGGCCCTAGGGCCTGGTTCTTCTCAAGCCTCTCCGAGAGGGCCTGGATCTCCGCCAGGCTCTCGGCCACCCGCCCGTCCACCTTGGCGATCTCGTCCACCAGGATCCCCAGGGGGCCCAGGTTGTCCCGGAGGAGCCTGTCGAACTCCATCGCTGTCCGGGTGAGCTTGTCGATGTCCTCCTCCAGGCGGTTCATGTCCCGGGAGAACTCCCAGACCTTGCGGTACATGCCCACGTCGCCCCGCAGGGCCTCCAGGACCGCCCGCTGGCTCGTCCCGTCCGAGGCCAGGACCTCCAGGGCTTCCAGGGCGTGCCGGAGTTTCCGGATGATGAGCAGGCAGGCCTCCGCCAGGTTCCGGGTGAGCCCCCGAATCCGGTCCCGCTCGGCGTCCAGCATGGAGGCGGCCTCGGTCTTGCCCGCCGCGGCCAGCTCGGCCGCCAGATCCGCCCGGCGGCGCTCCATGGCCTCGAGTTCCCGGACCTTGGCCTCGAAGCTTTCCCGGACCCCTTCCCCCATGGACTCGAAGACCCTCCGGCAGTCCCCGATCCGGGACTTGAGGTAGGCCAAAAGCTCGTCGTACCGGCCCACCAGAGTGTCCATGAGGGCCAGGCGGCGCTCCGGGTCCAGGACGGGGGGCTTCTTCTTCCCGAACAGCCCGGGCCGCTCCCGGGAGCCCTCTTCCAGGGATTCCCGGGTTCGGTTGATTTCCTCCTGGAGGGACTCGAAGCGGTCGTCCTTGATGGCCGGAAAGGAATAGGAATCTCCGAAGATCTCGATGTCCATGTCAGTCTCCCGTCCAGGCGACCTCGGTGCGGGAAGGCCGCATCGAGAGCTCGCCGAATCTCCAGTCCAGTACGAGCCAAGTCCCGCCCCGGCCGTCCGTCGAGTGGGCGGGCGTCCACCCCGGCCGGCCCGCGGCTCTCCCCGCCCGGGACAGGGCCGCCCGCCCCCGCTCGCCGTCCCCCAGCCACAATTCAGCCCAGGCGTGGCCCGAGCGCTCCGTATACCCGTGGACGATCCGGGCCCGGCCTCCCACGGCCTGGACGCAGGACGCGACCAGGACGGCGAAGTCGTCGCAGTCCCCCGCCAGGCCCAGGGCCAGGGTACGCCGGGCGGGGCTGGCGTAGTCGCTCCAGGAAACCGCCGGGTCGCTTACGTACTTCCAGGACGAGGAGAGGGCGGCGTGGATCCGGTACGCCTGACCCAGCCCCGCGTCCGTAGGGAGCCGGGATCCCTGGGGCTCGTCGAAGGCCCCCGGGGAACCCGCGGCCAGCCGGACCGAGTAGTCCCGGACCGCCGGCTCCCGGGGCTGGACGGCCCGGGCGTAGTCCTTGCCGGGAAGGAGGGGTTCTTCCTTGTCCAACCTGCCCCGGAGTTCCTCCAGGGCCTTGCGGCTCTCCTCCAGCTCCTTCGAAAGGGCCTTCCCGTCCTCGGCCGCCTTCTTGAGGGCCGCCGCGTCCTCCTCGGTTCTCCGAAGCCGCTCGGCCAGCTCCGCGATGCGCCGGTCCTTGTCCGCCTCGGTGGCCTTCGAGTCCTCCAGGACCTTCCGGACCGCGT
>JAAYUR010000242.1 GCA_012517645.1 Treponema sp. | reverse complement strand
GTTGGCGGCCATGAACTCCGCGGGGAAGTTGGCCTTGAGGTAGGCCGTGCGGTAGGCCACCACGGCGTAGGCGGCGGCGTGGCTCTTGTTGAAGCCGTAGCCCGCGAACTTGTCCAGGAGGTCGAAGATCTCGTTGGCCCGGGCCTCGGGTATGGAGTTCCGCTCGGCGCAGCCGGACACGAAGAGTGCCCTCTGCTTGGCCATCTCCTCGACCTTTTTCTTGCCCATGGCGCGCCGCAGGAGGTCCGCGCCCCCCAGGGAGAAGCCCGCCAGAAGCTGGGCGGCCTGCATGACCTGCTCCTGGTAGACGATGACCCCGTAGGTCTCCCGCAGGATGGGCTCCAGCACGGGGTGGGGGTACTGGATGGGTTCGCGGCCGAACTTGCAGTCCACAAACTGGGGGATGTTGTCCATAGGGCCGGGGCGGTAGAGGGCGTTCAGGGCGATCAGGTCTTCGATGCGGTCCGGCTTGGCCTGCTTCAGGACCCCCTGCATGCCGGAGCTCTCGAATTGGAAGATCGAGGTGCTCTTCCCCTCTCCCAGGAGCCGGAAGGTGGCCGCGTCATCCTCGGGAATGGACTCCTCGGTCAGCTCGATCCCCCGCTTGGCCACCAAGGCCAGGGTGTTCTGGATCAGGGTCAGGGTCTTGAGGCCCAAGAAGTCCATCTTCACAAGGCCGCAGGCCTCCAGCTGGTCCATGGTGAACTGGGTGGCTATGGTCTCCTCGTGGGGATCCTTGAACAGGGGCACGTAATCGGTGAGCGCGGTCTTGCCGATCACGATGCCGGCCGCGTGGTAGGAGCTGTGCCTGCTCTTGCCTTCCAGCTTTCGGGCCACCTCGAAGAGTTCCGTGTATCGGGGATCCTCGGCCAGGACCCGGAGCTTGGGCTCCTGCTCGAAGGCCTTGGCCAGGGTCATCTTGGGATCGTCGGGAACCAGCTTGGCGATGTTGTTGGAGTCCTCGAAGGGGATGTCCAGGGCCCGGGCCACGTCCTTGATCACCGCCTTGGCCTTGAGGGTCCCGAAGGTGATGATCTGTCCCACCCGGTCGGTGCCGTACTTCCGGGTTACGTAGTCGATCACCTCCTCCCGCCGCTCGAAGCAGAAGTCCACGTCGAAGTCCGGCATGGACACCCGCTCGGGGTTCAGGAAGCGCTCGAACAGGAGGTTGTACTTGAGGGGCTCGATGTCCGTGATCCGCAGGGAGTAGGCGACGATGGAGCCCGCCCCGGATCCCCGGCCGGGCCCGACGGGAATGCCGTGGTCCTTGGCCCAGTTGATGAAGTCCGCGACGATCAGGAAATACCCGGTGAAATCCATTAGAATGATCACCGCCAGCTCGAAGTCCAGGCGATCCCTCTGCTCGCGGGTGCCTTCGCCGTAGCGCCGGCGGAACCCCTCGTTGGACAGGTGGATGAAGTACCGGGTGACCGGCTGGGCCAGCCGGGCTTCCAGGGCCTTCCTCTGCTCCGGGGCCAGGTCCGAGCACTCCCGCTTGCCGTACTCGGGATGGGGCTGGCAGATGGTCCGGTCATCCAGGCGGGCGACGGCGGCCCGGACCCGGGCGGCGGGTTCCTCCGCCCGGGCGTCCTCGGCGGGCCCGAAGTCCGGGGGGATTTCGAAGTCCGGCAGGAGGGGGCCCGGCTGGGGTATGGTCAGCCGGACCATCTCGTTGATCCGGAGGGTGTTGGACAGGGCCTCGGGGACCTCCGAAAAGAGGGCACCCATCTCCTCGGGGGTCTTCATGTAGAACTCGGTCCCCGGAAAGCGCATCCGATCCCGATCCGAGACTTTCCGGTTCGTGCCGACGCAGAGCAGGATATCGTGGGCCGAAGCGTCCTGGCGATCCAGGTAGTGCATGTCGTTCGTGGCCACGAGGGGAATCCCGTGCTTCCTTCCCAGGGAGACCAGGGCGGCGTTGACGGTGCGCTCCTCCGGGATGCCGTGATCCTGGAGCTCCAGGTAGAAGGAGTCCGCGCCGAATAGTTCGCGGTAGAGGAGTATCTTGGCCTCCGCCGCGTCCGCGCGCCCCATCAGGATCAGCTGGGGGATTTCCCCGGCCACGCAGGCGGTGGAGCAGATGAGGCCCCCCGAGTGCCGGGCGAGGATCTCGTCGTCGATCCGGGGCTTGTAGTAGAAACCCTCCACATAGGAGGCGCTGGACAGCTTGACCAGATTGCGCCAGCCCTCGGCGTCCTTGGCCAGGAGCACCAGGTGGTAGTACTTGTTCCCGCTCTCGGTTCCCGTCTTCTCGAATCGCGAGGCGCCGGCCACGTAGAATTCGGAGCCCACGACGGGATTCACGCCCTGGGCCTTGCACTCCTTGTAGAACTCCAGGGCTCCAAAGAGGTTCCCGTGGTCCGTGAGGGCCAGACCCGGCATGCCCAGGGCCTTGGCCTTGGCGACCATGGACTTGACCGAGGCCGCCCCGTCCAGGAGGGAATAATCGGAATGGTTGTGGAGATGGACGAAGGACATTGCGGTTCGAGTATAGCGCGGGATCCCTAGGCGGTGGAAGCCTCCGGGTCCGAAAGGATGACGCGGTTGCGGCCCGAGGCCTTGGCCCGGTAGAGGGCTTGATCGGCCTCCGAGAGCAGGACCGAGAGATCCCGGGATCCTCCGCAGGAGACGCGGACTCCCAGGCTGACGGTCAACCGCATCTGGGGGAACTCCGGGAACCGGAGGGCTTCCACACCCTTTCGGATGCGTTCCGCTACCGCGAAGCCGGCCTTCCCGTCCGCTCCGGGCAGGAGAAGGGCTATCTCCTCCCCTCCGTAGCGGCACACCAGGTCCGTGGAACGCAGGGCTTCCCGACAGACCCGGGCGGCGGCGGCCAGCCCCTGGTCTCCCGCCTTGTGCCCGAAGGTGTCGTTTACGAGCTTGAACCGGTCCAGGTCGATCATCACGACGCAGAAGCATATGTCTTCGCCCGGGCTTTCCAGGTAAGCCCGGGCGCGGAAATCGAAGCGGCGACGGGTCGGAAGGTTGGTCAGCCAATCCAAGCCCGCCTCGCGATCCAGCTCCCGGAACTCCAGGGCGTTCTCCAGGGCCACGGCCACGGAATCCGCGAAAACCGACGCCGGGCCCTCCGCCCGGTGCCCCAGGGCCCGGGGCTCCTTGCCCAGGAATTCCAGGATGCCCAGGACCCGGCCCCTGGATACGACAGGCATGTACAGGGAATCCCGGAAGACCTCGTTCCCCCGGGATACGGGCCTGCCGAAGATCCTCCGGGGACGCTTTTCCTGGAGCACCCAGGCGAAATTCCGGGGCATCCGGTCCTGGGGGATCGGGGGCAGCCCGTCCGCGCCCCGGGCCCCCATGCATTCCAGCCCGTCCTCCGTGACCGCCCAGACCAACACGGCGTCCGCGGAGACGATGCCGGCGCTCTGGGCCAGGATCCGGCTGATCGCCTCCCCGGGATGGACCCCCGCGGCCACCACCGTGCTGGCCTGGCGGAGGGCTTCCGCCTCCAGGTATCGCTTTTCCATCTCCTCCCGCTCGGTCCGTTCGGTGTCCAACCGGGCCATGAGGTCGGTGATCTCCGTGTCGATGCCCAGGTACAGGGTGGGAACCTTTTCCGCGTTCCGCTCCAGGACGATGGCCCGGGACCGAACCCAGCGATACCTGCCCCGGGCGTCCCGGAACCGGTATTCCTCGGCAAAGTAGTCGCCCTTTCCCTCCTGCAGCCGGTTCACGGCTTCCACGACCCGCGCCCTGTCCTCGGGGTGCAGCAGATCTATCCACCGGTCCCGGGTCATCTCGGTCTCGCCGTAGCCGCATTCCTTCCAGAAGGTATTGCAGAGGCCCAGTCCCGTGGAGTAGTCGCGTAAAAAGACTCCCGCCCCTTTGAGGATATGCTCCAGCTTTCCGGAGGATATCAGGCGGTGGATCAGCGGGTGTATCGGGCTCTTGTCCATCTGCTTACTTTATCCGGCATCCTTATTAAATAATCCCCGATACTATATACTCTCCCCGGTAAATTGCAAAGCCGGGGGAGCCGATTTCAACGTCGGGAACCTTTGGAGTCGGCCTTGCGGGGAAACGCCGGAGCCGTGCATGGAATTGGAGCTCTTCCGCGGCCTGCGGGACAGAGAGTATCTCAGCCGGGGCTTGATCGTGGCCGAGGGCCGCCTGGTCGTGGAGAAGGCCCTGGAGGCGGGGCTCCGGATCCGCTCCCTGGTCTGCGTGCCCTCCGCCCGGGGCGAATGGGAAAGCAGATCGGAGGGCCGGTTCGAGGTCCGGGTCCTGCCCCGGACCGAGATCGAACAGCTGGCCGGCTTTCCCTTCCACCGGGGCGTCCTTGCCCTGGCGGAACGCCCGGACATCCCGGGGCTTTCGTACGGGAACATCCCCCCGGGAAACCTCCTATGGCTCTGGAACGTCACGGATCCGGACAACCTGGGAACCCTGATCCGGAGCGCCGCGGCATTGGGGGCGGCCGGAATCCTCCTGGGCCCCGGGTGCGCCGACCCCCTGGGACGGAAGGCCCTCCGTACCTCCATGGGCAACGCCTTGGTCCGGCCCCTCCGGCGGGCCGAACTGGATGCGATACCCCCGCTCCGCCGGTCGGGGCTCCGCCTCCTGGCAGCCGCCCTCACCCCCGACGCCCGTCCGCCGGAATCCCTGGCCGGCGGCGGTCCCTCCGTCCTGGTCCTGGGCAACGAAGGCTGGGGACTACCCGCCGAGGTATCCGAGGCCTGCGACGACCGCGTGGCCGTTCCCATGGCACGGGATGTGGACTCCCTGAATGTCGGAGCCGCCGGCGCCATCCTCATGTACATCCTGTTCGGCCCCCGCCGGCCGCCCGACGCCCGTCCGTCCTCCGGTTGACCTTTTTCCCTCCCGCAGTCCCCGTCTACCGCTTACCGCCTTCCCCCAGGCTCCCTTCGTCCAAGCCGTAGCCCTCCCCTCCTTCGTGGAAATCCGACCCCGAGGCTCCCGCGGGCTCCACGTGCACCACGATGTCGAGAACGTTATCCACCCGGGCGCGGATCTGGCGCTCCACGGCCCCGGCGACCTCGTGGGAGTCC
>JAAYUR010000244.1 GCA_012517645.1 Treponema sp. | reverse complement strand
CTCCGGATCGTGAAGATGTCGTACCGGAAGGAGACCCCCTGGTACTTCGCCTCCGCCTCCCAGACCTCCATGTCCTTGGGCAGCCATTTCAAGGCCAGGGGCAGGACGTCGGAGCCCACCAGGTGGGTGATGTGGATCCGGGCCCCCGGGAAGCGGGAGATGAAGCGGCGGACGATCTCGATGGTGTCCGCGTCCCGGCCGATATCCAAAGGATGGATCAGAGGCTGGAAAACCCCCTCGATCTGCCAGCGGATCATCTGGGAGCGGTACGAGTACTCGCTCCGCCGGGGCTTGTCGGGATTGTCGTGTCCCTCGGGGATGATGAAGACCAGGGGCGCGGATGCCTCCGGCGAGGCCAGGTACCGGAGAGCGGCGGCCAGGTGGGTCATCTGGAAGGGATCGAAGGACCCGATGAACAGGGCCGCCCGGATGTCGTACCGCGGGAAGGCCAAAACCTGCGGATAGTCCTGGAGATCCACGGGCTCCAGGGTCCGGGCCAGGCTCTTCTCGTCGATGGCCAGGAGGGCCTCTTCATAGAGGTCCTGGTAGTATGAAAACTCCCGCCGGTCCCGTTGGTCCAGGCAGGAGTAGGTATCGAGGCTGCCGAACACTCCCCTCACCTTGCCGAGAATTCGGCGGATTTCCGGGGAGCGGGGAGTCCGGGGCGGTCCGGCGCGCGGGGGCTCGGTTCGTTCGGTCATCTATCCGTATTGTAGGGCCAATTCCCGCTCCGCGCAACGTGAAATATCATCCGCGACCCCGCTTGCCTTGCCGCCCCGCCCCGGTCAATATTGAACCATGCGGCGGGTTCTGGCGATCGACATGGGGGGCACCAAGACTGCGGCTGGGGTCGTGGACGAGGCGGGCCGCGTCCTGGCCAAGCGGACGGCCCCGACTCCCCGGGAGAGCCCCCGGGCGGCGGTGGAGGCGATGGCCGCCCTTTCCCGGGAGGTCCTGTCCGAGGCGGGTCCCGTCGAATCCGCGGGCCTGGCCCTGCCGGGGGTGGTGGACCGTCCCCGGGGGGTCCTGGTCCGCTCGGCCTCCTCGGGCTGGAGGGATGTGCCCTTCGGGGGCCTGGTGTCCCGGGCCCTCGGCCTGCCGGTGTACTCCGAGAACGACGTGAACGCCTGCGCCCTGGCCGAGTCCCGGCTCGGGGGGGCCGCCGGGATGGACTCCTTCTTCTGGATGACGATCTCCACGGGCATCGGAGGTGCCATATACTCGGGGGGCCGGATCGCGGGGGGGGCGATGTCCGGGGAGATCGGCCACCTGGTCGTGAACCCCGGGGGAGCGCCCTGCGGCTGCGGAAACCGGGGCTGTCTGGAGGCCGAGGCGGCCGGGCCGGCGTGGAGCCGGCGCGCCCGGGAACTGACGGATGGGGGCGCGGCTATGGACGCCCGAGCCGTGGCCGAGGGCGCCCGCGCAGGGGATCCGGTCTGCCTGCGGGTGGTCGGGGACTGCGCCCGGTACCTGGCCTCGGGGCTCGCGGCGGTCTACAACCTCCTGGACCCGGACGCGGTCTTCCTGGGAGGCGGCGTGGCGGAGGCCTTCGACCTTTTGGAGCCGATCCTCCGCCGGGAGCTTCCGCCCCTCGTCCTGGCCGGCCGGGACCGGCCCCTCCGGGTGCTCAAGAGTTCCCTGGGCTACGACGCCGCCCTGGTGGGCGCCGCCGTGACCGCCCTGTTCCCATATTCCTCGCCTCAAGGAAGGACCGATTGAAACGAGACTTTTATGCCACCCTGGAAGCCTACCTCGACCGGCTCAAGGCCGCGATGGACAAGATCTCCCGGGAGGAGATCAACGAGTTCCTGAATCTCCTGGTGGACGCCCTGGAGGCGGGACGGACCGTCTTCACCCTGGGCAACGGGGGCTCCGCGGCCACGGCTTCCCACATGGCCGTGGACTTTAACAAGGGGCTTTCCTACGGCAAGGCCCGGCGCTTCCGCTTCATCTGCCTGGCGGACAACCTTCCCACCCTGACGGCCTACGCGAACGACGTCTCCTACGAGGACGTCTTCGTGGAGCCCCTCAGGAATTTTCTGCAGCCCGGGGACCTGGTGATCGCGATCTCGGGGTCCGGGAACTCCCGGAACGTGGTCAAGGCGGTGGAGTTCGCCAACGCGCAGGGAGCGGTGACCGTGGGACTCACGGGCTACGACGGGGGCCTCCTCCGCAGGACCGCCCGCCACGGGGTCCACGTCCCCGTCCGGGACATGCAGGTGACCGAGGACCTTCACATGGTCCTGGACCACCTGGCCTACTCGGTCCTGGGCGCGTACCTCCCCGACGATGCTTCCGGGGCGAGCCATGGCTGAGCGCGACTACCGGGCGGTCTGGCCCCTCCCCTCGTCCACCCGATTCCTGGCCGGGACCTCCG
>JAAYUR010000050.1 GCA_012517645.1 Treponema sp. | reverse complement strand
GGGAAGGACGGCATCATCGAGTCACTCATCGCTGCTCTCCCGTGGAGCTGATCATGGGCCTTCCGAGCACGGGAAGCACCTCGAATTTCCGAAGCCGAAGCAACGTACAGAAACCGATGATCCATGCGCTTAGGCCCCGGCGGTAGAAACTATATACAGAACTTCGAGAGCCGCAAGGGCGTTGGTGGATACTGATCGGGAAATCATCCCGAACCAGCCCCCGCAATTCTTGCAGCCCCCGGCGTAGGAACCTATACTCTGGCCCATGGCCCGATCCGTTCTCCGCGGTCTGACCGCGTCCCTCTTTTTATCCCTCCTGTTGGGAGCCCACGCGGAGCGCGTCACGGTGGCGGTTTGGCCCTTCGGCCCCCTTCAGGACATCCGGGATGGAAAACCTGTCGGTTTGTTCATCGACATCCTGGAAGCCGTCGCCCGCTCCGAGGGTTGGGATCTGGTGTACACCATAGGATCCTGGAAGGATTCCTTTACCGCGGCGATGGAGGGCAAGGTGGACCTCCTGTCCTGCGTCGGGTATTCCCCGGATCGCGAGGCATCGCTTCGGTTCGCCTCCTCGACAGTCTTCGTGGAGTCCTGCGCCCTCTATGTACGGCCCAACTCGAGAATCTCAACCCCCTTCGACCTGGAGGGACGCCGGATCGGGGTCCTGCCCGAGGCGGTCGTCACCAAGGACTCCGAGGAGTACTTGAGCTCCTTCGATGTCCGGTATGCCAGCGTCCCGTACAATGCTTATGAGGAAATTCTGAAAGCGGTTTCCGACGTAGAGCTGGACGCGGGAATCTGCTCCCTCTCCTGGGGATCCATACTGGCCACGAAACACCCGGTGACTCGGACTTCCATATTCTTTTCCCCCGTGCGAATCACCTTTGCGGTCCCTCTCGGGAAGGGGGATCGGCTCCTTGAGGTATTGGACAGACGGTTCGAGGCAATGAAACTCGACCCGGCATCCGTATATTACGCTTCCCTGGATCGCTGGGGGCTCCAGAGGCGATACGACCGGATACCCGACTGGCTCAGATTTCTACTGGCGGCCATGGCCGGCGTACTCTTCGCCTTGGTCACGGGCATCTTGTGGCTTCGGTATACCTTGTACAAGAAAAACGAGTCGCTCCGTCGGCTCAATATCTTCTTAAGCAAGGCGCAGGAGTACTCAAAGATCGGCAGCTGGATCTGGGACCTTGCCCATAACCAGTTCGAGTGCTCGGAGGAACTGCATTCCCTTCTGGGGATCCCCAAGAACCTTTCCTCCAAGGGTTTCGAGTCCGAGTTCCGAAAGGCCCTTCTTCCGGAGGATCTAAAATCCGCGGAATCCGCGTTCAGATCTATGGTGGAGCGTGCAGAACCCGCCTCGTTAACATATCGTATCCGTCATCCAGAAACGGGCCTTCGGACCCTTTTGACCGAAATCGGAGAGGTCGAGCGGAACTCGACGGGAAAACCACTCCGAATATTCGGGTATACCCGGGACATCACCGATCAGTTGGCCGCCCAGGAACGGGAGAGGGAGCAGCAACGACAGCTCCTGGAATCCGAGAAAATGGCTTCCCTCGGTACCTTGGTGGCGGGAGTGGCTCACGAGATCAACAATCCAAACCATGTGATCATGTTGAACGCCCAGGTCCTGGCGGAGGCTTGGGACTCCCTGGCGCCTATCCTGGACGAAGCCCTGGAGGGACAGGAGGACTGCCTGATCGGAGGCATGGAATACCGGGCGCTACGTGCCAGCATGCCTTCCATCATAGGGGGTATCCGATCCGCATCGAGTAATATCATGTCCATCGTCCGCGAGCTTAGGGAGTTCTCTGCCCCCGAGGTAAGCGAGGGGTATGAAGACGTGAGTCTGAGCCTGGTGGCTTCCGCGGCAGCCAACCTTCTGGGAGGGGTCCTTCGCAAGTCCACGGACCGGTTCCGCCTGGACACGGACCCGTCCCTCCCGTCCGTGCGGGCAGGATTCGTGCGGCTCGAGCAGGTGGTCATCAACCTAATCCTGAACGCC
>JAAYUR010000376.1 GCA_012517645.1 Treponema sp. | reverse complement strand
GGTGGTCATCACGGATCTCGAGCACGCCCATGCGGGAGCTTCCGGCAAGGCCGGGACGAGGGTGGTGCGGTAAACGGCGGACAGTGGACGGTGGACGGAAATGGTTACCGATTGCGGCGGCCTTTTACACTTTGGCGTGGAACGCGGCCGATACCGTCGCATCACTCCCGACCACCGTCCACCGACCACCGTCCACTGCCGATTGACCAAGCCCCCCTTCCGTGGTACCTTTCGTCAACTCTGTCCCTTTAAGGAAAGCGCCCATGAATACCTTGCTTACCTCTATTCCCGTTCTCCAGGCTCCGGCCGGCACCACGGGATCCATGATGTCCACCATCGTGATGTTCGGTCTCATCTTCGTCATTTTCTACTTCCTCATCATCCGGCCCCAGAACAAGAAGCAGAAGGAACTCCAGAAGATGCTCGCCGGGATCCAGAAGGGCGACAAGATCGTCACCATCGGCGGTATCCATGGGGTCGTCCACGCCGTTAAGGAAGGCGGGACCGTGGTCGTCAAGGTGGACGACGCCTGCAAGATCGAGTTCGCAAAATCCGCGATCGCGACGGTCCTGAACCGCGATTCTTCCAAGGAATCTTCCGAAAAGGCCCCTGCCGAGAAATCGGGCGCCGACAAGGGCGAGGAAGCCGCGAAGTAATCCCGCCGGGGTTGTCCCCAAAAGCGCGTCCGCTTGTCGGACACCCCGCAACGGCACCCCATCCTCGTGACGACTGGAGTTTCCGTATGAATAAAGCGAAGCGCGTTCTCATCGTGCTCGTCGTACTGGGTCTTGCCTTCCTGTTCCTGATGCCGTCCATCCGGTGGTACTTCTTCATCCCGAAGGACGAGAAGATCCTGGCCACCGGCTCCAGCGAGCAGATCCGGGAATACGCCTGGCGCATGGCCCGGAACGACCTGGCCGAGCTCGAGAAGGCGGCCCGGGAGTCCGGCGACCAGCCTCTTCCCGCGGGCCTGCAATGGATGGCCGACCGGGCGAAGAAGCTGTACAAGGACCTGGGGAAGCAGGTTCCCTCGACCTGGACGGCCAAGGCGGTGCTGGCCGCGTATGACTCCCGCAAGTCCGCGATGTCGGATATCGAGGACCGGTATCGGACCCGGATCCTCCAGCTCAAGAACCTTCAGAACACCGTGGTTCAGCTGGGATTGGACCTCTCCGGCGGAATGAGCGTGGTCATCCGCGCGGACCTGCCCGCCCTGGAGGCCAAGCTGGGTCACTCGCTCTCCCTTTCCGAGCGAGAGGAGGCCATGTCCCGGGCCCTTGAGGTCCTGAACAACCGAATCGACAAGTTCGGCCTCACGGAGCCCGTCATCCGCAGGCAGGGAGAGGACGGGATCTACGTCGAGATCCCCGGCGCGGCGGATCCCGAGCGCATCAACTCCATCATCATGGGGCGGGGCCGCCTGGCCTTCCATATCGTGGACGACGAAGCCACCGCTCGGCTGAACGAATATCTCACCAGGAACCCCTCGGGAATCGACGCGGACCTGAAGGTCGCGGATCCCTCGATCGTGCCCGCCGGCAACGTGGTCCGCAAGTTCTACAAAAAGGACAAGTACGGCCTGGACGAATGGACGGGCCGTTATCTGGTCATCACCGAAGAGCCCGGCCTGGACGGAAACCACATCCAGAGGGCCGAGCGGACCAACGACCCGATCACCGGGGAACCCAACATCATCTTCGTGCTGGACAGCGAGGGCGGCGAGATCTTCTACGCCCTGACCAGCGCCAACGTGGGCAAGACCCTGGCGGTCGTCCTGGACGACCGCATCAAGGCGGGGGCCCGCATCTCCGAAGCCATCCGGGAGTCCGTGCGCATGACCGGGTTCAGCGTGGAGGAGTCCGCGAACCTGGCCCTGATCCTGCGCTCCGCGGCTCTGCCGGTGGAGCTGATCGTGGAAAGCCAGCAGGCCATCGGCGCGTCCCTGGGCGAGGACTCCATCGAAGAGGGCAAGCGCGCGGTCCTGATCGGCCTTCTGGCGGTCATGGCCTTCATGCTTCTCTACTACAAGGGAGCGGGCATCAACGCCGCGTTGGCCCAGGTGATAAACCTCTACCTGATGCTGTCCATCCTTTCCGGCTTCAACCTGACCCTGACTCTCCCGGCCATCGCGGGTTTCGTGCTGACCGTGGGAATGTCCGTGGATGCCAACGTCATCATCTTCGAACGCATCAAGGAGGAGCTCCGGGCGGGCAAAGGCCGCAGGGCCGCGATCGAGGCCGGCTTCGGCAAGGCCTTCTGGGCCGTCATGGACGGCAACATAACCACGATCATCGCCGCCCTGTTCCTGGCCCAGCTGGGCTCGGGACCCATCCAGGGCTTCGCGGTCAGCCTGGCCATCGGTAACCTTTCCTCCTTGTTCACATCCCTGTTCGTGTCCCGGCTCCTGTTCGATTTCGGAACCGACCGAGGGCTCAAGGGCGTTTCCATCAGCTGGAGGATCAAATGAAGCGCGTGATTCGATTCGACCGTGGGTTTCTGGCAGCCGCGCTCATCTCCGTCGCGCTCATCGCCTTCGGGGTCTTCGGTCTGGCGACCAAGGGCATCAATCTGGGCGTGGACTTCCAGGCGGGCATCAACCAGTATGTCCAGCTGGTCTACCCGGCCGTCGACGTCTCCTACTCGGGGGCCGGAAACGCCGTGCTTTCCGTAAGCGATACGCGGGCCGTCCTGGTGTTCTCCGGGGCGGACGTTGAGAACCGAACGATCGAGTACGACCTGGCGGCCGCCGGCACCCTGGCCGACCTTGCCGCGTCCCTGTCCTCCCAGCCCGGCGTTTCCGCCCGGGTGATCGACGGGGCCGGCAAGCCCGCGGCGGGCTTGGTTCCTACCTACCAGGGGGACATCCGCCTGACCGCGGACGCGGCGCGGCTCTCCCGGGAGCCCGAGACCGAGGCCGAGTACTTCGCCGGCATGGACAAGGTGCGCGCCGCGGCCTCGACCATCGGCTCGGTCTCCGTCCAGAGCATTGGGGAGCGCATACGCCAGCAGTACATCATCCGCCTCCGGGACGACGGGAGCGACTCCAAGTTCAGCACGACCAGCGCGGAGCGGATCCGGACGGCCCTGGAGGCCGCCTTCGGGCCGGGCCGGGTGGTGGTCATGAAGACCGATTTCGTAGGCGCCCGGTTCTCCAAGGACCTGGCGGATAACGCGTGGAAACTTACCCTGTTCACGGTGCTGGCCATCCTCGCGTACGCGACCGCCCGGTTCAAGATCCAGTACGCCCTGGGCGCGGTTCTGGCCATCCTCCACGACGCCCTGATCATGATCGCCTTTATCGTGTGGACCCGGATCGAGTTCAACACCTCCACCCTGGCGGCCATCCTGACCATCCTGGGCTACTCGATCAACGACACCATCGTCATCTTCGACCGCATCCGGGAGGATCGGCGGCTGCTGCCCACCGAGCCCTTCCACTCGGTGTTGAACAAGTCCATCACCGAAACCCTCGGGCGGACCGTGATCACAACGGTCACGACCCTGCTGGCCGTTCTGGCCCTCTATTTCTTCACCACCGGAAGCATCAAGGATTTCGCCCTGGCCTTGTTCGTAGGCATCATCTCCGGCACCTATTCGACGATCTTCATCGCCACCGCCTTTGTGGCCTTCTGGAACGACACGGCGGAAAAGAGGAAGAAGAGTCAATCCGCGGCTTCGGCGGCCAAGAAGCCCGGGAACGCCCCGGCCCTCAAGCCGGCCAAGTAAGGAACCCTTTGCACGGACAGACGGCCGCCCCGCCGGGGCGGCCGTTCCTTTCCAATGCGGCTCCTCCGTCCAGCCGGAGAAACCCGGCAGTACCCGCGGGCTTTACAAAGGCCTCTGTTTTTCGTATATTCAACCAGCACATGGCCCCGCGCGGCGAGTGGAAGTGATTTAAGAATGCGCTATCGCGCATGGCGCCGTCCGTCCGAGTACGGCCGGGCGGCGTAAGGAAAATGATTGTAGTATGTGCTAGCGCACATGGCGCCGTACCCAAGCGGTAAGGGAGAGGTCTGCAAAACCTTTATGCGGCGGTTCGATTCCGCCCGGCGCCTTATAAACGAACGCCGCTCCATCGGAGCGGCGTTTGTTTTTAAATCGAG
>JAAYUR010000292.1 GCA_012517645.1 Treponema sp. | reverse complement strand
TTTCCCCCCGCCGCGGCCCACGCCCTGGCCCCGGAGACCGCCCCGTGACGGAGGCGGAGGGGCACATCGTCCGGCTCCTGGCCCGGCGGCCCGAACTCGCGGGGGCCGAGTCCTCGATCCGGTCCTTGGCCGGACTGCTGGCCGGGTGCCTCCGGGACGGGGGCACAATCCTGGCCTGTGGCAACGGGGGATCCGCGGCGGACGCGGACCATATGGTCTGCGAGCTCGCCAAGGGCTTCCTGCTTCCCCGGCCCCTTCAAAACCCGCTCCGGGACACCCTGGTTCGAACCCTGGAGCGGACTCTCGGCCCGGCCGGCCTAGGCCTGGCCCGGCGCCTCCAGGTCGGCTATCGGGCCGTGTCCCTCTGCTCGAACTCCGCCCTGCTCACGGCGATCGCCAACGACCAGGGCCCCGACGCGGTGTTCGCCCAGCAGATCCTCGGTCTGGGCCGGAAGGGGGATCTCCTGGTCTGCCTGAGCACCTCTGGAAAATCGATGTCCGTGCTGGCCGCCGCGGCCACGGCAAAGTCCCTCGGACTCTCCACCGCCCTCCTCACCGGCCCGGGCGCCGCCCTCCCCGCCGGCCTCTTCGACGTGGTGGTCTCCGTGCCCGGCACGAACGCCGGGGAGATCCAGGACCTTCACCGCCCGGTCTACCACGCGGTTTGCGCCTTCGCGGAGGCGGTCCGGGCGGGCTGAGAACCGGGGCGCTCCGGCGTCGGGGCCGAGCGAGCTTCGCGGCCGGCCCGGCTCATCCCGAAAAAAATCGCACCCTCCGGGCATCCGGGACTCCGATCCACTATAGTTGTTTTATGCGTCCGCCCGCCGATCCCCAGCGGGGCCCTCGGCTGCCGGCAGGGGGCGCGGCCGAGCGCCCCTGCGGACCGCCGTCCGTCCTCACGATCCTCCCCGATCGTCCGTCCTTCGAGAAAAAATATATCAACATCTATATTTTGCTTTACATATATTGAATACCTCATATATCATGTCCAAAACCGCCCCGGTCCCGGGGACGGCCGGCACGGAGGGTCTTCCATGCGAACAGTGAAACAACGGATCCTGTCCTTCCTCGGGCTCTGGGGGGTTTGGCTCCTCCTGACGGCCCCCTGGAGCTCCGAAGAAGCCGCGGCCGGGGCGGTCGTCGCCCTTCTCGTCGCGGCGCTCCCCTTCTCCCGGGCCTCCCCCCTCGGGGACCTGAAGCTGGGCCCCCGGGCCCTGGCGACCCTGGTCGCCTACTTCTTCGTCTTCACGAAAGCCCTCGTCCTCTCGAACCTGGACGTCGCGTTCCGGGTCCTCCACCCCCGGCTTCCCATCGCCCCGGGGATCGTGAAGGTGAAGACCCGTCTCAAAACCCCCCTAGGCCGACTTCTCCTGGCGAACTCCATCACCCTGACCCCCGGCACGATCACCGTGGAGATGCGGGGCGAGGACGTCTTCGTCCACTGGATCAAGGTGGCGGACGCGGATCCGGAGGGCGCCACCGCCGCCATCGTGGGGGGCTTCGAGAAATACCTGGAGGTG
>JAAYUR010000141.1 GCA_012517645.1 Treponema sp. | reverse complement strand
TTATCCGGATCAGGTTCAACGGGTATGATCTCAGGCTCCCAACGGGAACCACCCCACGATGCTATAATAGTACTACCTCGGGCTAGAAAGGTCAATCGAGGCACTGCGGGCGCGAACACGCCCCCGTCGGGAGGTTCAATGTCGACCGAAGTCCCGGAATCCAGCGCGAGCGGGATGGAGAAAGCTTTGTCCGTACTAGCGGCCGGCTTGAACCTGGCAGGATTGGCGACGGGAATCCTCTTCACCCTGGCACCCGCCGTGGAGTCCTTCGGCAGATGGTTCGGCTGGATCCTGCCCGTCGCGGCTGCCGCGTCCTGCACGGTCTGCGCGATTCAGTCCGTTCCCCCTCGTGGCGCGAGGCTGTATCTTGCCTGGACCTGCGCGGGGTTCGCGGTCCTTCCCTTTCTTTTAATCGCCCGGGCTAGTTTCCAGGCCGCGGATGTATTCGACGCGGCTTCTCGGTTGGTCGTGCTGGGAAGCCTTGTCCTGGGAGCCCTGGCCGCAGGAGGCCGCAAGCCCGTATCGGGCGGGGCCGGGACGGCTGGGCCCGGGGCGGTGCAGGCCAGTTCCGGGACGATTCGACCCGGACTTCAGGCCCCCGCGGTCTCCACCGCGGCCGGCTACAACCCCGCGGTCGCGGTCGCAGGACTTTTTTCCGGGATCGCGGCCCTCGCCATCAGCGCGCGGTTCCTGACCGCTCCCCACCCTAGGACGGCGGGAGTTTTGATCCCCCAATGCCTGCCTTACTGGTCCATCGCCTTCCTGTCCCTCGGGGCGCTGACGGTTCGAGCCGGGGGCGGAGTTAGGATGACCCGTGCCGGAGCCGCGACGCTGGCCCTGCCCGCGGCGGCTGCGGCGGTCCTGGCGCTGACTCCGGTATTCCAGACGCCCGCGGTCCTGAGGACCGCGGACCGTGATCTCTCGGAGGCGTTCGGGTACGATCGGGAGGCCTTGAACACGGGGAGCGACGGGGCGGACGAGTTCTCTCCGGGAAGGATGTTCCTGGGTACACTCGCGGGGAGGATCCGGCCCGTCCTCGACGTGCCCTACCACACCGAGACCGTCCCGGACGGAAGGACCTTCACCTTCCGGTACGACCGGTGGACTCCCGCGGGGTCCGTCCCCCGTCCCGTACTCATCCGAATTCACGGCGGAGGATGGAACAGCGGAGACAAGGCCTACGGGAATATGAACTATGTGAACCGGCATTTCGCGGAGCTCGGCTATCTTGTATGCGATATACAGTACGGGCTCGCGGAGGCCGGAACCTTCAGCCCCCGGGCTCCGACCCCTGGCGGGATGCTCGGTCCCTTCGGGATCGAGGACATGATGAGGCATATCGGCATCTTCTCCTCGTACCTCGCGGACAAGGCCGTGGAGCTCGGCGCGGACACTTCCCGGGTCTTCGTCAGCGGGGCATCCGCGGGAGGGCACCTCGCCCTGGCTGTCGCCCTGGCAAGAACTTCCGGGTATGTCCGGGATCACCCCGGAATCGGACTGGATCCCCGAATCCATGTGCGGGGCGTGATCCCCTTCTATCCAGGTATCGGGTACGCCGCGGGCATGGGGATCCCGACCCGGCCTGAGCTGGATTCCCTTGAGCCGCTCCTGGGACCGGAAAATCCTCCGGCGTTGTTCTATCAAGGTGCCCTGGACGGCATGGTCGATCCCGCAGGGGTACGAAGATTCGTTCAGGCATACAACCGCGCGGGCGGAGGCCGGGCCGTCCTCATCGAATTCCCCTCCGCGGGTCACGGAAGCGACCTGATTTTCTGGAATCCCTACAGCCAAGTCTTTCTTCGATACATGGAAAGGTTCATGGAGCGATTATCCGGGGAGGACCTCTGAGGTAGGAGGGTTTGATGAACGCATCCACGAAGCGCGGATGGATTGCGGCGCTGATCCTCTTGTGTTCCGTCCTGTCCGCCGCGGCGGAGGCTCCGGTTCCCCGAATTTCCGGCGACGAGGTGCTGGCCCTGGCGGCGGAGCTCTCGGGCCCCCTCTACGAAGGCCGCGGGATCGGGACCGAGGGCGGCCGCCGGGCCGCCGGACTGCTGGAAGGCATTCTCCGGAAGGCCGGGTATCGGGTCCAGTTCCAGGATTTCCCCGAGCGCCCGGGACTCAACCGGGGCGAAGCCGTGCTGGAGGCCATCCTTCCGGGGGGCGCCCGGCAGACCTTCGTCTACCGGAAGGATTTCCGCGAGACCGCCCGGGGAGGGTGGACCGGGGGTACCGCGGAAGGCCCCCTGCGCCTCCTGGAAGCCCGGGGGCAGAATTTCCCCGGCGGCCGCATCTTGCTGATCCCGGCCTCCCTCTACGATCCCGCCGCCTTGGATTCCTACGCCGCCCGGGGAGCGAAGGGGGTGATCCTGGAACTGCCGGAAGGAAGCCCGGCCCAGAGATCCGGATACACCGGAGCGGCCCCCGGAGCCCTGGTGGAGCCAAAACAAGGCATGATCGTTCTCGCGGTTTCCTCGGACGCCTTTCGGCGTCTGGCCGACGCCGCGGCGGGGAAGGCCCGGGTCCGTATGGCCAGTCCGGTCCGGTTCGAGGACGCCCGGGGCCGCAATATCGTCGCGGCCTGGAACGGAGACGGGGGGGACTTCCGGCCCAAGCTGGCCTTCATCGCCCATTATGACCACATGGGCACCGACGCGGACGGCAGCCGCTTTCCCGGCGCCCTGGACAACGCCTCCGGAACCGCCCTGGCTGTCCGCCTTGCGGAAGCGATCGCCATAGGCTCGACCCGGGCGGATTTCGCACTGGTCCTCACGGACGGAGAGGAAGTGAACCTGGGAGGTTCCTGGGCCCTGGTCCGGGATCCGCCCTTCCCGCTGCGCGGGGTATCGGTCGTCAACCTGGACATGGTGGGGTCCCGCGCCGACATGGAGCTGTCCGTGTTCCACAACGGAGATCCCGGAAGCCGGCAGCTCGCGGACCGTATCGCGGGGGTGGTCCGGGAGGCGGGCTTCACGGTCATGCTCCGATCGCCGGTGTACAATTTGGACCACGGGCACTTGCCCCGGGCGGGAGCCCGGGCGGTGAGCGTCTGCGAATACGACACGACCCTCTACCATACGAAGGAGGACCTTCCGGAGAATCTGTCGGCCCCGGAACTGTCGGCCCTGGGAGGGGTCCTGCTGAAGTTCGCCCTGGAGGAGCTTGGCGCCGACTGAGGCGCTCATCCCGGCGGAAGCTCTTTATCCTCGACAGGAGGGCGCGTATGGCGTACTATGTCCCCATACCGGCCCCGGTCCGGCGATACCGCCGCTCCCCGGAGGCTCGGAAAAATACATAGGAGCAGGTATGGCAGAGAAAGAGACCCTCGTTATCGCGTCCAAGGTCAAGGCGTACATCAAGGAAGCCGGGGACATGAAGTGCTCCGCCACGGTCATCGACGCCTTGTCGGACAAGGTCCGGGCGCTCTGCGATGAAGCCGTCAAGAACGCCAAGGCGGACAAGCGGAAGACGGTCCAGGACAAGGACGTCCGCTAGACCCTTCCCGTTCGCTCCGGGACCGCGCCGCCCGCGCGGTTCCGGGGCCCCTAGGCCCTGATCCGGAGATCGCAGCCGATTATCCATGATCGAACTACTCACCGTATCCCCGCTGATCGGGGACTTGGAGAATGAACTGCTCTCGTTTCAGGAGTCTTGCGGTTCCCGGGACTGCATGATCCACCTGGAGACGGAGTTCTCGCTCAACGCCTTCCCGGACATGCGGGCCTTGTTCTTCGCGAGGGAATCCGGACATCTGGTCGGAGTCCTTTCCGTCTTCGCCCCCACGAGGCACGAGGCGGAGATCAACGCCGCGGTCCTGCCGGAGCGTCGGCGCGGGGGCATCTTCCGGTCGCTCCTCTCGGAGGCGGAACGGGAACTCGCCCGCTTCGGGTATGCCGAAGAGTTGTTCGTGGTGGATTCCGAGTCCGGCCCCGGGAAGAGGGCCGCCGCCCGCCTGGGCGGGACGTACGAGTATACCGAGTATACCCTGCGGTATGCGGGTCCCTGCCCGGAGGTCCCCGACCGGGATCTGGAGATCCGAAGGGTGGGATCAGAATCCCTGGAGGATCTCGTGGACCTGCGATCCGAGGCGTTCGGCGATTCCCGGGAGGAGGTGGAGGCCTTCGAGCGGGCGACCTTCGCCTCGCCGGAGC
>JAAYUR010000418.1 GCA_012517645.1 Treponema sp. | reverse complement strand
GGAGAGTCCTGATGGAATACAAGGAAATCCCCGTATCCGAGGCTTACTATCTGCAGAACCCGGGAGGGCTGGTTCTCGTCTGCACGCGGGGACCCGACGGTCGGTATGACCTGGCCCCCGTAGCCTGGTGCTGTCCTCTGGACTACGAACCCGTCTCGAAACTGATCCTGGTGCTGGACACCGGGCACCGCACCTACGCGGACTTGTCGGACTCCGGCGAGTTCGCCGTGGCCCTGCCGACCCGGGCCCAGCTGGACCTCGTGAAGCGGGGGGGCTCGATTTCGGGCCACGACGTGGACAAGTACGCCGAACTGGGCATCGCCTCCTTCCCGGCCCGGGATATCGACGTCCGCATCCCCGAAGGGGTGGCGGGCTGGATGGAGTGCCGGCTCTCCCGGATCGTTGTGGAGGGAACCTCCGGAGTCGTGATGGGGGAGGTTCTCCGCGCCGAGGCCGTGCCGGAGGCCTGGAAGCGGCGTATCCATTACGTCCGGGAGGGGCTCTGGTTCGTCCCAGGCGACGGACTGTAGTCCGGGTCCGGAGGCCCCTCGGTCCCGGCTTTGTCCCCCCCCGGCCTCAGCCCTCCTCGTCCTCCTCGGTCTCCTCCTCCGCGCCGAAGAGGGTCGGGTCCACGGAGGCGCATTTATCCTTGACCGCCTGGGAAAACGTGAACCGAGGTGCCAGGCAGGCGGGCTTGGCGGGGATGAGGATCTCCTCCCCGGTGCGCAGGTTTCGGGTAAGCCGGGCCTTTCTCGCGGCCTGGTACCGCAGGGATGCGCTCCCCAGCTTGCCGACCGACACCCGTTCGCCCAAGAGCATTCCGGTTTCCACCATGGAGAGGTAGTCCTCGATGAGGCCCCGGGCGGCCAGCTGGGTCACCCCGTTCTTCTTGGCGATGTAGCCGATGATGGCCTTGGCGGTGAACTGCTCCACCTCCGGGACGGGCGTCCGGGAGCGGGTGCGGTTGAGCTTCACGAAACCGTTCGTCAGGTAGACGGTGGCTTCCCGGATCCGCCGCTCCTGGTCGTCCGCCGAAAGGCCGTGGGGACAGACAGCGATGCGGAAGAGGGCGGAGGACCGTTTGACGGGGCAGCCTTCGAATACGGCCGCTTGGTCCAATCGGATCGGACCCGCCAGACCGGCCTTTTCCCCCCGAACGAGTTCAGGTACGTCCGTGCGCAGCTTGATGGACGCGTACTCGAGCCATCGGCTCTTGCCCCTTAGGGGCCCCAGGCTGATGAGGGAACCGGAATAGGTTAGCAGGACGGCTCCCCGGGGGTCTTCCCGGTCGAGGTTCTGAACGAGCTCCAGGCCCAGGGACCCTACCTGTCCCGTGAAGAGCCTGTATTTTTCGTCCCATATAAGCGCCAGGCGGTTTCGGGTCTCCTCGTCTTCGGGGAGCCCCGAATCCTGGATCAACAGGGATAGCTGCTTCCGGATCGTTTCCGGAAGGTCCTCGAACTTGACTTCCTTCATCCCCTCCCCCTCTCCCGGGGCCAGGGTGCCCGATGCATCGATTTCTTGTCGGACACCCGGCGCGGCTTCTAACGTTCGACGGAGAATGGTAGAAGCCCTGCATGGAACCCCTTTGATGAACAAGCCGCCCGGCTTAGAAGTCAAAGGGGGCCCCGCGGCCTTCCTCTACCACCTTATCATACCACGAAATCCGCAAAATTTCATTTTTTCTCGAAAAATACCGTGAAAAATTCAAAAACATGCGGTATCTTGGGTTCGACAGGAGGAACCCATGAGCACATTCGAAACCTTGGAACCCATCATCCAGGATCATATCCGGCAGATCGCGAAGACTTCGGGACTTCAGCCCGGAACCGAGACCTACGAGATGATGGCGGACGCATGGCTGGAAAAGAAGGCCTGCTTCGAGGAGGCCCTGAGCGGAAACGACCTGGAGGAGGTTTCCTTTTTCGGCCGCGCCGAGGCCCGGGGAGCCCTGGTCCTTACCTACTCGGGGTCCTTGATCAACATCGGTCCCCAGGTCGAGGGTCTGCGCCGCTGCGAGTATACCTCCATCGGGATGCGGACCGACGTCCCCGCCTCCGCCGTCGAAGAGGCCTCGATCCTGGAGGCGGACCTGGAGACGGACGAGCCGGCCCGGTTCGAGAAGGGTCCGATCAAGTCGAGTTCCCCGGTCTTCAAGATCGCGGTGGCCAAGGCCAAGTTGACCGCCCCGGAGGAGGAGGCCCTGTTGACCCAGGTCTCCCAGGAGTTGGCCGAGGATTTCGTGGAAGTGAACAAGACCGTCATCGAATAGGCCGGAAACCTTGAACCAGTCCGCTCGTGATGCCGTCCTGGCAGCCTTCCTGCGCCGGGGCCTGCCCGACCGGGACGAGTACCTGGGAAGGCTAAAGGCCGCCTCGGCCGCCCTGGATTCCGAGGGCGGCCCCGGCCGGCCGACGGATTCCCGGGGTCGGCCCGGGGGGCTGGTGCGCTTGGCCGGGGACGCCCCGACCATCCTCCTGCCGGACCTTCACGCCCGGGAGGACTTTCTGGTTAGCGTCCTTCTGCAGCCCTTGCCGGAGGGCCGGACGGTCCTGGACGCCCTGGGGGAGGGGACCCTGCAGATTCTCTGCCTAGGGGACGGATTCCACGCTGAAGCCCGGGCGGCGGACAGGTGGAAGCGGGCCTACCAGGAATTCGCCGGGGGCTGGGCCCGGCACCGGGCCATGGACCAGGAGATGAGGGAGAGTTTGGCCCTGATGGAGATGGTCCTGGTCTGCAAGACGGCGTTCCCGGAGCGATTCCACTTTCTCAAGGGCAACCACGAGAACGTCCTGAACGAGGAGGGAAACGGAAACCATCCCTTCCGCAAGTTCGCCCTGGAGGGGATGATGGTCACGTCCTGGCTCGAACGGTTCTACGGCCGGGATTTCCTGGAGGGCTACGCGGGGTTCGAGAGACGCCTACCCCTGTTCGCCGCGGGTCCCCGGTTTCTCGCCTCCCATGCGGAGCCTCGGAGGGCTTATACGGAGCGGGAGCTGATCGACGCCCGGCTGGACCCGGACACGGTCCTGGGTCTCACCTGGACGGACAACGGGGAGGCCGACCCCCGGGCCGTGCCCGCTTTGCTGGACCGGTTTCTCCCGGGTGTCCCGGGGGCCCGGTACTTCACGGGTCACCGGGTCGTGCGAGGGGCGTTCCGGGAGTTGTCCGGGGGGCGTCACCTGCAGATCCACAACCCGGACCGCTTTTCAGCCGCCTGGATCATGCCGGGCCGGGATTTCGATCCGGACCTGGACATCGGAGAGATCCGGAACATCAGCGAGGACCTGAAACGGTCCGCGAACCCGGCTCGCGGGAGTCCGGGAGAAGGTAGGAGTTCGGTATGGCCGTTTTTCCGGAGATGATCGGAAAGTACCCGATCGAGTCCCTGGTCGCGAAGGGGGGGATGGGGGCCGTGTTCAAGGCCCTTCACCCGACCCTGAAGCGCCACGTGATCATCAAGAAGCTGACTATGCGGGGCAGCGCGACGCTTACGGAGCGCTTCAAGCGGGAAGCCCGGATCCTCATGGACTTCAAGAACGACCACATCGTTCGGGTCTTCGACCACTTCAAGGAAGGCAGCTCCCACTACATCGTCCTCGAGTACGTGGACGGGATGTCCCTGGACCAGCTGATCAAGCGCCAACGGAGCCTGTCCAGCGAACTGGCCCTGGTGATCTTCCTGGACGCCTGCCGGGCCCTCCAGTACGCCCACGGGATGGGCGTGATCCATCGGGACATCAAGCCCGGGAACATCCTGATCTCCCGAAAGGGGGAGGTTAAGCTGGCGGACTTCGGGATCGCGGCCTCCGAGGAGGAAGACGACCCGGGGCTGACCAAGGAGGGAATGACCCTGGGGACTCCCTCGTACATGCCTCCGGAGCAGATCGAGAACTCCAAGAACGTGGACCGCCGGGCGGACATCTACGCCATGGGGATCATGCTCTACGAGATGGTGACCGGAAAGAAGCCGTACCCCGGGAACTTCGCCCCGGAAACCGTGGTCCTGATCCAGAAGGGCCGGTACAGGCCCGCGGGCAAGGTGAATCCCAGGGTTCTGCCCTTTGTGGACAAGCTCATCAAGAAACTGATCAAGCCGGATCCCCGCAAGCGTTTCCAGAGCATGGACGCGGTCATCAAGAGGTTGGAGAAATTCCTGTCCCGCTATTCCGCGGAGTCGATCCGGTCCGTTCTTGCGGACTTGGTAGCGGGGAAGTGCCAGGACGAGCCCCGGTACCGGCCGGCCCCCCGGAAGCGTTTCCTCCTGGCGGCGGTGCTGATCCTCCTAGCGGGCCTGGGAGCGGGGGCGTGGTACGGGTGGACCGAGGGCCTGGCGTACCGGTACCTGATGCCGGACCGCTGGGGGGAGCTCCGACTGGTGGTGCGGGTTCCTAAATCCCAAGCGGAGGCCCAGGACATCTTCCTGCGGGCCCGGCTCTTCCATAACGACGGCAAGGAGATCCCCGAAGTCGAGGGGGTCCGGATCGTTCTTACCTCCGCGGAAACGGAAAGCGCGGATCCGTTCCACACCTTCGTGTCAAACCGTCTCTTCCTGGCTCCGGGACCCTATAGGGTCAAGCTGACCGCGGACCAGGACCTGTATTGGGAGTCCTTCCTCCTGACTCCCTATTCCAAGGCCGCCCCGGGCCAGGACGGGGTGGTCACCCTGCAGTTCCGTTTGGAGGATCGGTTGCCGCGACCCCTGACGGTGCTGACCGCGGCCCGGGACGCCCTGTCCGGCGCGGAGCTGGGGACGGCGACCTTCTCGATCTATCACCGGGGGACCTGGAAGCCCTTGACGGACCTGGAGGCCGGGGATCTTACCAGCGGGGCGGTCTGGAAGTTCCGGGCCGAAGCCCCGGGATACGCTCCGGAGACCTTTTCCCTGCGCATCGCGAACGCCCAGGAGCGCTTGCGCCTCGAGGCCCGACTGGTGCCTCTGGCCGGGCGTTCCGAATGACCGACCGAGACCGGGGCGGCGGATAAGCGACCGACCTAGTTCGACCCCGGCACAGAGGAGTGATATATGTCCCTGACGTTCAAGCGCGGTATCATGACGGCCCTGGGAATCCTGGGAGCCCTGATGCTCTGGCCCGTTCTGTTGACGATCCAGCGGGTCCAGGCCGCATTCCCGAGCTACCTGACCTTTACCTTGGCCCAGGGCGCCTGTCTGGGCCTTGTCTTCGGAGCCCTCTTCGGTTCCTTCGAAGGCATCGTCGTATCTTCCAGGAAAAAGGCTTTCCGGGGCTCGGGATTCGGGGCCCTCTTCGGGGCGGCCTCGGGGGCTCTGGGCGTCCTGGCCGGACAGCTGTTCCTGTTCCTGGCCGGGGGCGCCCTGTTCCGGACGAACAGCTCCCGCCTGGGCCCTGGGCTCGCGGCGGCCAACGGGATCGCCTGGGCCATCGCGGGCACCTTCCTGACTATGATCGAAGGAATCCGGGCGCGCTCGAGCCGGAAGCTCCTGGTAGGGTTCCTGGGGGGATTGGCGGGGGGCCTTGCGGGAGGGGCGATCCTTTCGACCCTCCAGGTCCTGGCGCCCGGGGGCAGGTGGTCCCTTCTGGCGGGCCTGGCGGCCTTCGGCTTCCTGCTGGCCCTGTTCTACAGCCTCTTCGAAAACCGGTTCCAGGCCGGAACCCTGAAGCTGTTGAACGGTCCCCTTAAGGGCAAGGAGTACCCGGTGCTGAGCCGAACGACCACGATCGGATCCGATGCGGCCTGCGACATCGTTCTGGCCGGGTATCCCGGAGTCCGGAGCGTCCACGCTAAGGTGTTCCTGGAAAAGGGCAAGGTATATGTACGGCCGGCGGGGCCGGACGCCGGAGTCCTGGTAAACGACGAGCCCTGCGGGGACTCGGCCCTGAGGCCCGAGGACGTCCTTGCCGCAGGAAAGGCCAAGTTCCTGTACGGCTACTTCGCGTAACGCGGAATCGAGGGACAGATCATGAACATATTCCGGTACGGTTTCGCTTTGATGTTCGCGGCCCTCGCATCCGCGATCGGGACGGGCCAGGGACTCGCGATCACCCAGATCGACACGGAACGTCTCCTCTTCGGGCAATCCGTGCGGCTCTACCTGTCCGCCCCCGGGGCGGCCGGGGCGGAGACGCCGGAGGTCGAAGTCTGGGAATCCGCCCCGGGCGGGGCTTGGGAACGAAGGCCCGTCACGGCGGTATCCCGGGACGTGAACGACGCGGAGGGCATCGCCTTCTTCTTCCTGATGGACAACTCCGGCAGCATGTGGACGGGCCTGGACGGCCGGGAAGGAGCTCCATCCGAGGACTTGCGAATAACCCACGCCAAGGCGGCGGCCCGGGCCTTCCTGGCCGAGGTATCCCCCAAGGACCGGGTGGGCCTGGGGGTTTTCAACACCCGCTACTGGAAGGCCGCGGATCCCGTGGAGGACCTCGAGAGGATCTCCCGGGGGCTGGAGGAGATCCGAAAGCCCGCGCCGGAGGACGCCTACACGGAGCTTTACCTCTCCCTGGACCGTGCCTTGACCGATTTCGCCCGGACCCCAGGCCGGCGGGCCCTGGTGGTGCTCTCGGACGGGGAGGATTTCCCCTACCGGGCCCGGACCGGAAAACCCAACCCCGAAACCGGGACCCGGACCGCGGGGCCCGCGGATGTGGTGGAACGGGCGGCCCGGGAGGGGATCACGGTGTACGTGGTCCGCTTCGGGAACGAGAAGGATCCCTCCCTGGGGGACACGGCCGTCCGGACCGGCGGGAAGGTGTTCGACGCCTCGAACCGGGAAGAGCTGGCCGCGGTCTACTCCACGATCCGGGCGGACGTACTGGCGGAGATCGCCGTGGATTACCGGGCGGGGATGGAAACCGGGGACCGCCGGAACGTCCGGGCGGTTCTTCGGGACGGCCGGGGGCGCGAGTTCTCCTCGGAGCGCTACTACTACTCCGGGACCGTCCTGGGCTGGAACCGGGATATCCCCGGCTGGTACTATCCGGCCTTCCTGCTTGTCCCGGTCCTCCTATGGCTGGCTCTTGTCCTGTTCAAGCTCGAGAGGGAGACGACGGAGGCGGGCCTTCGCCTTCTGTACGGTCCCTCCGGAGGCGGCACCCGGGTCTTCACCCTTACGGCTCCCCAGACGGTCATCGGATCCTCGGCCGCCGCGGACTTCACGATCGGGGGGAACCCCTCCCTGAAGGAGAGGCACGCCACGATCCTCTTCGACGAGGGGCAGAAGGCCTATACGGTGGTCGGGGACGGAAACCTAAGCGTGAACAATCGGGAGGTCCGGCGCAAGCGGCTGGAGCCCGGGGACGTCATCAACATGGCCGGCACGGTGGTGGTCTTCGACGACGCCCTGGTCAAGAAGACTCCGAAGGGGCGGCTTCCCCAGCCGTCCCGGCGGAAGACCCGGGGAAGCTGAACCGAAGGGCCCGGGATCGGACCGGATCGGGCCGGGACGCCTGACCGGTCCCGCATGCTTCAGGCCGAGTCTCCTTGCCGTCCGGGCCGGGTTAGGCCGCGGCGCCCGTCC
>JAAYUR010000211.1 GCA_012517645.1 Treponema sp. | reverse complement strand
GTCCGGGATCACGACGTTGGCGGTGCATAGGCCCGCGAGATTGAAGGTCTTGCTGACCGCCAGGCACGTGAGGGACCGGGCGGCGGCGTCGGCGGAGATGGAAGCGAAGCAGGTGTGCCGCCGGCCGGGCATCACGATGTCCGCATGGATCTCGTCGGACACTACGATCAGGTTCTTGCGGGCGCAGAGCTCCGCCAGGGCCGCGAGCTCTTCCCGGGTCCAGACTCGGCCCACGGGATTGTGGGGGCTGCAGAGGATGAGCATCTTGGTCCTGGAATCGATTTTCCCCTCCAGGTCCGGGAGGTCCATCACATACCGCTCCCCCTCCAATCTAAGGGGGTTGTCTACGAGCTGGCGTCCGTTATTGAGGACCGCCGCCCCGAAGGGATAGTAGACGGGCCCCTGGATCACCACCTTATCCCCGGGCTGGGTGAAGGCCAGGACCGCGAGGTCGATCGCCGGAACCACCCCGGGAGAGTAGCAGATCCACTCCCGCCGGATCTCCCATCCGTAGCGCCGCCTCGTCCAGCCCGTCAGGGACTCGTAGAACCCGTCCTGCCGCACCGGGTAGCCGTAGATCGGGTGTTCCGCCCGGGCCCGGATCGCCTCCTGGATCTCCGGGGCCACCGGGAAGTCCATGTCCGCGACCCAGAGGGGGATGGCATCCTCCTCGCCGCAGAAGCGCTTGCGGTAGCTCCATTTGAGGCTGCTGGTGGGCACCCTGTCCGGCACGTCGTCGAAATCGTAGGGCATCACTTTCCCTCTTCCGCCGCCAGCCGGGCTTCCTCTTCCACCCAGTAGGCGTCGTAATCCTTCTTGATATCCCGGTAGTTCCGGCCTTCCCGCCGCATCTTGGCGGTCATGAAGAAGTAGTATACCGTGCCCAGCCCGAAGAAGCCCGCGAAGTAATAGAGGTTCTTGACTCCGATCTTGAGGATCCCGTTCCAGGACAGAAGGAGGCTGATCCCCAGGGAGAAGGCCACGATCAGGTAGAGCGCCGGTTTGGAGAGGGGGATCAGGGATTTCTTGTACAGGTTGGGGAACTTCCGCTGAATGAAGAGCACCGACAGGGGCATCATCATGGAGAAGAGGAAGCCGGGCACCAGGGTGATGAGGGTGGTGAACCCCAGGTCGAACTTGAACACGATGGGCAGGGCGACGATCAGGGCCACCGCCAGGGTCACCCGGCTGGGCTGACTATGCTTATTGAGCTTGGCAAACCACTTGGGGAAAATCCCGTCCCGAGCCGCGGCCCAGAAAATTCGCGACTGGACCATGAACCCGGCGTTCAGGGTGGTCAGGATGGCCAAGAAGGCTCCGCCGGAGATGAAGAACACGAAGCCCGCGGGGCTCATGAAGCGCTTGGCGTACTCTCCCAGGGGCAGGGCGCGCTTAGCGGCCGGGGGAATGAGCTGGCGGAAATCCACGGCGGTCGTGGCGATGAAAGCCAGAAGGGCGTACAGGATCCCGGCGATCAGGGTTCCCCAGATGATGGCCAGGGGAATGGACTTGCGGGGATCCTTGACCTCTCCGCCCATATTGATCACCACCGAGGCGCCGTCCAGGGCGAACATGTACATGATGAGGGCGGTGACGAAGTTCCCGAAGCCCTTTTCGAAGAAACCTTGAAGCCGGCTTATATCGACCTTGGGAATTCCCTCCAGGATGAACCAAACCAGGGCGGCGACCAGAATGTAGATAAAGTACTTGTTCGCCTTGGAGATGACCTTCACGTTGAAGAGATTGAGCCCGGCGAAGACCACGATGGCGCCCAGGGCGGAGGCGAAAACGGGCACCTTCGGGAAGATCACCTGGACGTACTGGCCGAAGGACATGGCGATGACCGATACGGAGAAGATCCCGATGATTCGGTTCCACATGTAGTAGAAGCCCAGGGTGGGATCCAGGAACCGGGAGATGTACTTGTAGTAGCCGCCGGTGGTCGGACAGGCCGAGGCGGCGATCATGGTGGGGATCGTGGACACGATGGCGATCACCGCGGCCGCCACGTAGACCATGAAGGCCGCCGGGCCCGCGTACGCGATGCCCACTCCCGTCAGGCTGAAGACCCCGGCGCCTATGATGGCG
>JAAYUR010000094.1 GCA_012517645.1 Treponema sp. | reverse complement strand
TTCGAGGCAAGCCGGTCCACCAGCTCCGTGATGACCGATTCCTTGTCCGTACCTTTCAAGTTTAGGACGATGCAGTCCGGGGACAGAGCTTCCCGGAATCCGGGATTTACTCGTCCCCCTTCCTCATCCAGTCCTTCGGTCAGCCGCTTGGGGTCGAGATTCTTCCGCAGTTCCTCGAATCTCTGGTTGAGCTGTGCCACGGCCTCGAACAGGGCCGTTTTCACGAAGATAACGTCCGAGGGGTCCATGCGCAGAGTCAGCTCGGCGCCCTTGCGTTCCAGGGAGAAGGCGATGTCGTCCTTGCGGACCTGGACGATCCCGTCCCCCACGTTCATGAGCTGGACGAAGAAACCCTCCTCCTGGAGGTCGCGGATCAGGACGTCCGAGACCAGGACGGCCACATCCTCCGAGGGGAACGCGTAGAGGGAGGACTCCGCCTCGGCGCCCTTCTCCACGGCCCGGGTTCCCCGGCCGGGAAGACGGAGGGCCGCGGACAGGACCGGAGGCGCGGCGATCGTGGTGATCAGGGTCATGAGGATGGCCATGCCGAATTCGTTCTCGCTCAAGAGACCGCTGGACAATCCGATTCCGGCCACGATCAGGGCCACCTCCCCCCGGGGCACCATTCCGGCTCCGATCCTAAACGCGCCCTTCCCGTTGAAGCCCAGGAACAGGGCCGGCAAGCCGCAGCCGATGAATTTCGACGCCACGGACACGACCGAGTAGGCCAGGCCGCCGATCAGGACCGCCGGATTAACGAGCTGGCGGACGTTGACCAGCATGCCCATAACCGCGAAGAATAGGGGAACCAGGAACTCGTACAGGCCATGGGTTTTGTCCAGGATGACGTGGCTGATGTCGGACTTGGAGAGGGAGATGCCCAGGACATAGGCCCCGATGATCATGGCCAAACCCTGCTTTTCGAAGATCCCGGCCAGGATCAAAGCCAGGCCCAGGGCCAGGATGGAAAAGTAGGCCGGATTCCGGAAGCTTTTCAGGAAACGGGCCAGCTGTTTTGACAAGATCAAGCCCAAGGCCGTGAACCCCAGCCAGAAACCGAAGGCCCGGCCCGCGATGGCCAAAATGGAGGCCCAGGGCAGGGAGCCCCCTTCCCTGGTCAACGCCGCGATGCCCATGACAGCGGCCAGGAACACGATGCCCAGAACGTCGTCGAAGACCGCTGCCGCCAGGATGGTTACGCCCTCCGGGCTGTCCATCCTCTTGCGATCCGACAGGATGCGGGCGGTTATGCCCACGCTGGTCGCGGTGGACATGATTCCCAGAAACAGGGCACGGGGATCCATGGCTCCGGTCCGGAAGAGGGCCATCCCCAATAGGTCCCCGGCGGCGAAGGAAAGGGCAACTCCGCCGATCCCGATGATGCCGCCCGCGAGGGAGTACTTCATGAGGAGGGATAGATCCGTCTCCAAGCCGGATACGAAGAGCAGGAGGATCGAGGCGATGGTCGCGATCCCGTAGAGTTCGGGGCTCACCGCCAGCTCGCCCATGCTCCCCGCGAAGAGGCCCGACGGAAAGCCCGGAAGGGGGAGCGCGCCCAGGGCATAGGGACCGATGACCACGCCCGCCAAAAGCTCGCCCAGGACGGTGGGCACCCCGATGCGCGTGGCCAAGGCGGCGCCGATGCGAACCGCAAACAGGATGACTCCGATCTGGATGACCAGGGCGGTTTCCCGCTCCGCCATCCCGGCCTCCGCAGAGGCCGCGGCCGCGAAGGGTAGAACAAGGACGGCCAGGAAGGCTATCAGCCTGGAAGCTTTCCTCATATATATCTCCTGTTTTGTGTCAATACTAGCTATATAGATATGTATTTCGCATTTGATGACATATTCTACGCAATTCTAATGCAAGTTGATATGGGTTTCAAGAGCGCGGGACGGGACATCCCGCGGAACTCCGTAGGTAATTTCACGATCCTATGGAAACGGCGGCCATCCCGGGAGTCGGGAAGGCGCGGCACGCGGGCGGGACAAATACCGGAACCGTGATCGGCTTCGGA
>JAAYUR010000452.1 GCA_012517645.1 Treponema sp. | reverse complement strand
TGCTCAAGTGGTTCGAGAGGCAGACGGGGGTTATAACGCCGGCGACGGACAACAACTGGAAGGTGATCCCCGAGGATTGGGCCGCCGCGGGGGCCAAGAAGAACTATCCCTTCCTGTATCCGCCCGCGAAATAGCCCGAGAACGGGGATTCCCCCCGTTCTCGTATCAGAATCCGGCGCACGGCGCCGGATTCTGTCGTCACCGGAACGGCGCACATCCGCGGCTATCCGCTGCGCGACGGATGCATCGAACAGCCCGGGTTGTCTTTTTTGAGAATTATCGCTATTTTAACAATACCGGATTGGACGGTCCCCCAAGGACGCCCGGTCCGTCGGCGCCGCTCCGTACGGAGGGCGCGATCAGCGTTCCGAAGGACCGGGACGATCCTCGCGAAACGGAGGAAGGTATGAAAGGCAACAGAATGTACGTGGACATCGGGTCCATGCTGGACGAGATCTTCGACGCGGCCAAGAACTTCGGCGAAGAGATGCAGGACAAGTTCGGCCCCGGAGGCGCCCCCCGGGGACCCTGGTTCCACGGGCCGGACTTCGACGAAAACACGGACTGGTATCCCAACTTCTCCTATCCCCCCATGAACATCTACCTGACCCCGGATCGAACCTTGGTGTTCGAATTCGCGGTGGCGGGATTCGACGAAAAGGATATCAGCCTCTCGTTCCAGGGAGACTATATGCTCTTCTCCGCGCGTATCGGCTTGGAATCCGCCCCCGAGGACGGGGTGCGGTTCATCAAGCGGCGGCTAAAGCTCAAGGACATCGAAAAGCAGAAGTACTATGTCCCGGCGGACAAGTTCGCCCAGGAAAAGGTCAAGGCGGTGTTCAAGAACGGAATTCTCCGGGTGACCGTCCCCCCCAAGGAGGAGATGGAGACAGCCGAGGGCATCAAGATCGAGATCGTGAAGGAACCGGATTCTAATTGAGCCGGGCCGGCCAAAGCCGGTTCGAACTACAGATGGGCCGCCCTGCCGGGGCGGCCCGTTTTTCTATGGACCGGATATACCGGGGCGGCCCGCGGGGCGAGCGGCCGCGGCTTTCCTTTTCGCTACCGCGCCGGCTTCGCCCGCGGCCTACCGACCAGGCCGGACAGTTCGTCCATGTGGGTCCCGATGAAGAGGGCTCCGAAGACCGATAGGGAAAGACCGAAAACCAGGACGAAGGGGAGCATCCAGCGGTTCCCGTATTCCTCGATGACCAGGGAAAAGACCCGCTGGGCGGGAACCAGGACCACGGATGCCGAGAGGGCCAAGCCGCTGAGGACCCAGTTCCGCAGGGAAACCGTCCGGTGAGGACGGGGCAGGAAGGGCAGGACGGCCAGGACTCGGGAGGCGAGGTCCGGCTCGGGGCCCGGAATCCGGTAGAGTTCCAAGGCCCGGCGGCGTAGCTCGACCCGGGCTGCGCAGCGGGGGCAGCGGGCCAGGTGAAGGGCCAGGGCCGGCGAGAGGGGCGCGCCCTCCTCCGCCCGGTCGTAGAGTTCCTCGAAGGTTTCGCACTTCATCCGTCCATCTCCGCGGCGTCCAACGCCGCCCGCAGCTCCCGCTTGGCGCGGAAGACATGCGACTTGATCGTGTTCACGGGGAACCCGGTGGCCTCGCTGATCTCCCCGTACTTCATTCCCAGGTAGAAGTACATGTCCAGGCAGACCGCGTACTTCTGGGGCAGCTCTCCCATGGCCTTGCGCAGGGCCGCCACGGCCTCCTCGCGGATCTGCCGGTCCTCCGGGGCCAACTCTCGGACATCCACGGGATCGACCTCCAAAGGATCGTACCGGGGCTTCCGCCGGGCCTCGTTGATGGCCGTGTTGTAGGCGATCCGAGTGAGCCAGGTGGAGAATTTGGCCGCCCCCCGGAAGGACGCCAGGGCCGTGTACGCCTTGATCATCACGTCCTGGGCGAAATCCGCCGCGTCCTCGGAGTTCCGGAAGAACCCGTACCCGATGCGCAGTACCTGGCGCTGGTGCCTTCGGGTGAGCTCCCCGAAGGCCGCCTGCTGTCCGTCCAGGACCTTGGCCACCAGGACCTCGTCCGGAACGTCCGGAGCCTCCGTCATCTCCTTCCGCGGCCGGCCCGGAAGCCGTAGAAGGCCAGGAAGGAGAGTCCGACCGCCAACGGGATGGCTCCTCCCAGGATCTCGTACCCCAGGCCGTTCATCAACGCCAGGACCACCGTAAGGGCAGAGCCCACCCCGGCAAGGAGAAGCCCCGCCAGCAGGCAGAAGGTGTCCAGGTCGAAGACGGGCCTCTGGTACAATCCACGCTCGATCAGGGCCGCCTTTTCCTTGTGGCTCCACAGGATGTAGAAGAACACGACGACGGCGCCTGCGACGATCCCCACGATGGGGATGACGGAGACGATGATCTGGGAAGCCGCGGGAAGGTTCGTCACGGTTGTACCTCGGGTTCCGGGAATTCACGGATCCTTGGGGGGCTTGCTTGCTCCCGGCGCGGACCCGCATTTAGTTGGACGAGAAACCCGGCGTCCGGTTGCGATCCCGGGGCGGATACCCTGGGGCTCCCGCGGGGGTTTCATTCCAGGGTTCGGGTGGCGATCACGGGGATCCCCGTGCCCAGGGCGTCCGGGATAAGGACATCCCCGCGCTTCACCGGAAGCCGGACCTCCAGGGAGTAGAGCTCGCGGATCAGATCCTCCACCCGGTCCTTGGGGAAGGGAGAGGCGGTGCGCACGGGCACCCGGCACCGGTCCGCGGGAAGGGCCCGGCAGGTCGCGGTGACCACCCGCTTGGGAGCCAGGAGCTCCTCCTCGGCATACCGGGCGCCCCGGGTGCAGCGGTTTCCGGATACCGACAGGCCCCCCTCCGCGAGCCGTTCCACGGTCAGGCGGCATCCCAGGGGGCAGGTTATGCAGATCAGCTCTTCGGGCATCGGGGTTTCCTCACAGTATGGCGATCTCGACCGCGGAATCCGGGCCCGCTCCGGCCAGGTCCTTGGGCTCCAGGGTGACGGATATCATCTCCGAGGGCTGGACGTGGGGCTTCTTCCGGCTTTGGATGACCCGGTTGTCCAGGCGAACCTCCAGGACCGCGTCGTTCTTGACGATCAGGGTCCGCAGGTAGAGCTTGTTCGGGGAGTCCGGGCTGACCCGGCACGGCGCGGCGTACCGCACGTTCGGGCCCGCCTTGACCCGGAGCTCCCGGCCCGGGCGTCCGCCCCGGATCCATCGGGCGCAGGCGGCCCCGGCCCGCCGGGCCTCCTCGGCCACGTAGTCCACCAGGTCGTGGACGTGGAGGACGTTTCC
>JAAYUR010000293.1 GCA_012517645.1 Treponema sp. | reverse complement strand
TGGGAACGGGTCTTCGACGCCCTGCCCTTCCTGGCCTTCGACCGGGATTCCGTTCCCTTCGGCCTCCTGTACGACGCCATGAACGCCTACCGGGCCTATCCGGACCTCTTGATCGAGGCGAAGGCGGAGGTGTGGTAGGAGGTGGACAGTGGACAGTGGACAGCGAACGGTAGACATCCGTTCGGATAGTTAGCCGAGTCAGCGGATGAGGCGGTCGGTTGCGGTCACCACATCTGTCCACTGTCCACCGTCCACTGTTTACCGTTCAGTAACTCGCCCTCAAATCCACCTTGGACCCGCAGGTACCCGTCCTGAGCCACTCGGCCACGTTGCCCACGGTCTGTACGGCGTTGTTCGCCACCGCCTCCCAGGTGGAACCGGCCACGTGGGGGGAGAGCACCACGTTGGAAAGCCGGTGGATGGGGAAGCGGGAGGGATCTCCGACGGTTTCGCCCTTGGCCGGATAGGTGTACCAGGTGTCGATGGCCGCTCCGGCCAGGATCCCCTCCGCCAGGGCCCGGTAGAGTCCCTCCTCGTCCACGATCCCGCCCCGTCCCACGTTGACCAGGAACTTGCCCTTCATGGAGGCCAGGACTTCCCGGGACACAAGTCCCTCGGTCTCCGCAGTCAGGGGCAGGGCCACAAAGACCACCTCCGCGTCCCGGATGGCGTCGGAAAGGTCGGAGGTGACCCGGGTGAAGTGCTGGGGCGTCCCCTCGCCCAGCCTGCGGCGGAAGCCCGTGACCGGGCAGTCGAAGGCGGACAAGAGCCGAGCCAGGGCCTGTCCGATGGCTCCGGTTCCCAGGACGGCGCAGGGCTTGCCCTGGAGGGAATGCCAGAAGTCCTCGTGACCCTTGCCGACCCAGAAACCGTGCCACGTTCCCCGACGAAGGTCGTTGTGGAACTCGATGATCCGGCCGTAGGCGGCCAGGGTCATGGCCAAGGCCCGCTCCGCCACGCTGAAGGCGTTCCCGTGGCAGTTGAAGACCGCCACCCCGCGCTCCAACAGGAGGTCTGCGGGCAGGTGGTTGATCCCCACGAAGGGAACGAAAACGGCTTTCAGGTTCCGGGCCTTCTCGTATGTCTCCCGGGGAACCGGATTGGCCACCACGGCGTCCAGGCTGTCGAACTCCGCAAGGGACCGGTCGGGATCCGGGATGAACTCGACCCGGGGAAAGGAGCTGGACAGCCTTTCGATGTTCTGTCTCCAATGCTGGTTAAGGGGAAGGTAGAATCCGATCTTCACGGTCGCCTCCGGAATTGCTGGCTATTGGTACAAAGTACCAAACCCCGGGGAACAGGGCAACCCGGTCGACGATTCGCCTCGGGTGCGTTAGTATCCTATCCAGAAGAGTTTGCCCGGGCGGAAGGACCGGCCGATCGGTCCGGGACTCCCGGGTTTTGGGGGCAGCGATGAAAAAAACAACGGTTCCCGGGGCGACGATCCTCTTGATCCTGGCGGCGCTTTCCGCCTGCGTGTCCTCCCCTCCTCCCGCGCCGGAGCCCGCTCCCGCGGCGCCCGCGGACCCGGACGTGGCGGCCCTCGTCCGGGCGGGAGACGTGACCGCCCTTCGGGACCTGGGCAAGGGCCGCGCCCTGGTCAACAAGCCCGCCGCGAACGGGGACTATCCCCTCCACGCGGCGGCCCTCCGGCCCGAGCCGGAGATGGCGGCCCTCCTCCTGGATCAGGGCGCAGAAATCGACAGCCGGGACGCGGCGGGGAAGACGCCCCTCCGCAGAGCCTTGGAAGCCGGCTCCCTTCGGACCGCGGAGCTCCTGGCGGCCCGGGGCGCGGATATCTTCGCCCCGGACTCTTCGGGCGTAAGCCCCCTGGACGACGCCCTCGCCAAGGGACCGGAGCCCCTCGCGGCGATCGTCAAGGCGGGCAACATCGACCGCAGGGGAGCGGACGGCCGGACAGCCCTGCACGCCGCCGCGGACCGCCTTCTCCTTCCCGCGGTGACTTATCTGCTCTCCCTCTCGCCGGACCTGAGCGTCCGGGACAACGGGGGCCGCACGGCCCTGGACTGCGCCCTCCTGCACCCCTCCCGCAAGGAGAGCGCCCAGATATCCCGCCTTTTCGTCCTACGGGGCGCGGTACCGGGCTTCGGAGACTTCGACTGGTTCATCCTGGCCGCCCGGACCGGAGACTGGGCGCGGCCTCGGTTTTCCGAGGGGGACACGGTCCTTCACCGGGCTGTGCGGAACAACCTCAAGGGCTTCGTCGAGTACTTCCTGGACGAGAAGGTTCCGGTGGACCTGAAGAACGCGGCGGGGGCGACCAGCCTGCACGAGGCGGTCCGCGCCGGCCGCTACGATATCGCGGAACTCCTGCTCTCCCGGGGGGCCAACCCGAACGCCCGGGACGGATTCGGAAACACGGCCCTGCACATCGCCCTGCCCGAATCGGGCCGGCGGGAGGTCATGGAACTTCTCATTCGGAACAAGGCCGATCCTTCACTGAAGGACCGGAGCGGCAACACCCCCCTCCACGTGGCCGTCCAGCTGGGATACGGCGCGGACACGGCTCCTCTCTTCCTGGACGCGGGGGCCTTCGTGGACTCCGCCAACGCGGAAGGGGACACGCCCCTGGCCCTGGCGGTCCGCAAGATGAGGCCC
>JAAYUR010000068.1 GCA_012517645.1 Treponema sp. | reverse complement strand
TGATGCGCCCGTCCTTGGCGGCCTTGATCCCGTCCTTCACGAAGTCCCCGGAGTCGACATTCTCCCCCACCGCGACGATCACGTCGTCGCAGGGGATGTCCTCGAAGTGGCCCGTGGAGACGGGGGTGGGCCTGCCGGAGCGGTCGATGGGTCCCGCCTTCATGATCTCGAAGCGCACAGCCCGGACCCGGCCCTTCTCGTCCCCCAGGATCTCCTGGGGAGAGAGCATGAACCGGAAGCGGATGCCCTCCTCCTCGGCGCCCTCGATCTCGGCCCGGTTGGCGGGCATGTCCGCCCGGGTGCGGCGGTAGGCCACGGTCACGTCCTTGTCCAGCCGGTAGAGGGTGCGGGCCGCGTCGATGGCCACGTTGCCGCCGCCGATCACCAGGATGCGGCGGCCCGTCTTGGGGGCCTTCTTGGCCGCGAAGAGGTCCAGGAACTCGTATCCGGGGTGGACACCCTGCAGGTCCTCTCCGGGGATGGCCAGGGACTTGTCGCCCTCGGCGCCCACGCAGACCAGGACCGCGTCGGATTTCTTGGCCAGGTCGGCCAGGGCGATGTCCCTGCCGACCTTGGTTCGGAAGACGAATTTGATGCCCAACTTGGAGAAGAGCTGGAGCTCGTGGTCCAGCTCGTCCTTGGGCAGACGGTAGGAGGGGATGCCGTAGCGCAGGATTCCGCCGGCCTTATCCTTGTCCTCGTAGATCGTGACCTCATGGCCCAGGCGGACAAGGTAGAATGCCGCCGCGAGGCCCGCGGGTCCCGACCCGATGATGGCCACCTTCTTGCCCGTGGGCTTGGCCTTCTCCTCCGCCAGGCGCTTCCAGACGGCCTGTTCCCGGCCCATCTTGCGGATCGTGTCCGCCAGGTAGCGGTGGATCTCCCCCTGCTGGACCGGGTCGTCCAGGGTCTCCCGGCGGCAGCGCATGGAGCAGTGGAAGTGGCAGATCCGTCCGATGGTGCCCGGCAAGGGGTTGTCCCGGAGGGTCAGCTCGTAGGCGTCCTCCAGCCGGCCTTCCTTGAGCAGGGCCAGGTAGCCGGGGATGTTCATGTGCATCGGGCAGGAGTTCTCGCAGAGGGCGGAGAAGAGGGCTTCGCAGGTGCCCGCGTCGCAGCGCTGGTCCCGGATGTGGCGCTCGTACTCTTCCCGGAAGTACTTCAGGGTGGTGAGCACCGGGTTGGCCGCGGTCTGCCCCAGGCCGCAGAGGGCGGAGTCTTTGACGGTCCGGGCCAGGCGCTCCAGCTCGTCCAGGTCCGCGTAGGTAGCCTGGCCCTTGGAGACGTCCGTCAGGATGCGGAGCATCTGGGAAAGTCCCTCCCGGCAGGGGGTGCACTTTCCGCAGGATTCCGCGGCGGTGAAGGACACGAAGTACCGGGCCACGTCCACCATGCAGTTGTCCTGGTCCATGACCACCATGCCGCCGGAGCCCATGATGGCGCCGATGGAGGCCAGGGACTCGTAGTCGATGGTGGCGTCGAACTTGTCCGCGGGGATGCAGCCTCCCGAGGGGCCGCCGCTCTGGACGGCCCGGATAGCCTTGTTCATCCCGGCCCCGCCGCCCATTCCGTAGATCATCTTCTCCAGCTTGGTGCCCAGGGGCAGCTCGACCAAGCCCGTGTTGTTCACCTTGCCGACCAGGGAGAAGACCTTGGTTCCCGTGCTCTTGGGAAGCCCGATGCCCGCGAACCAGGCGCCGCCCTTGGAGACGATGGCCGGAACGTTGCACCAGGTTTCCACGTTGTTGATGTTCGTGGGCAGGCCCCTGAAGCCCTTTTCCGCGGGGAAGGGGGGGCGCGGCACCGGCCGGCCCGCCTTGCCCTCGGCGCTGGCGGTCAGGGCCGTCTCCTCGCCGCAGACGAAGGCTCCGGCGCCCATGACGATCTCCAGATCGAAGGAGAAGTCCGAGCCCAGGATATTCTTGCCGAGCAGACCCAGGGACCGGGCGTCGTCCAGGGCTTTCCGGAGCCGGTCCACCGCCAGGGGGTATTCCGCCCGGACGTAGACGAAGCCCTTGTTGGCTCCCATGGCATAGGCGCCCAAGATCATGCCCTCCACCAGGGCGTGGGGATCGCTCTCGATCTCGTTGCGGTTCATGTAGGCGCCCGGGTCACCCTCGTCGGCGTTGCACACGACCCATTTTTCCGGACCGGGCCGGTCGGCCATCATCTTCCACTTCCGGGCCGTGGGGAACCCCGCCCCGCCCCGGCCGCGCAGGCCCGCCCGGTCCACTTCCAGGATCACCTCCGCGGGCTTCATGGAGAGGATCGCCTTGGCCAGGGCTCCGTAGCCTCCGGCGCCCAGGTATTCCTCCACGTCCTCGGGATCGATGATCCCCGCGTCCCGGAGAACCACCTTTTCCTGCCCTTCGAAGAAGGGGATCTGGTTCCAGGGCCGAACCTCGGGGAAGCCCTCACCGAAGCGGAGCACCGAGGTGCGGAAGTCCCAGGTCTCGATCTTGCCGTCCGCCTTCTTGGCCAGCCTCTCCAAGGCCTTGGGGTCCGAGGCGGCCTCCACGAAGGCCGCGGCGTCCTTGGCGTCCGCCTTGGTGAACAGGAGGACGGGCTTCCCCGGAACCGCCAGGGTCAGGAGGGGTTCGGCGGCGCAGAAGCCGAAGCACCCGACCTTCTTCAGGACCGGGGCCATGCCGTTCTTGGCGGCCGCCTTGGCGGCCGCCTTCTCCAAGGCCGCGAACAGCAGGTCCGCGCCGTTGCCGATACCGCAGGTCCCCATGCCCACGGCGATGCGGGTCGTCGCGGGCACCAGCTTGGAAAGGCCCCGGGCCTTCGCGGTTTCCAGGTCCGCCATCGATCGGATCGGGTTCATTTGCGGCCCCCCTTGCGCAGAGTCTCCAGGATCGAAAGGAGGCGAGCCGTGTTCATGTGGGAGTAGATGACCCCGTCCACGGCCACCACCGGCGCCAGGGCGCACTGACCGAAGCAGGCGACCGTACGGACCGTGAACATCCGATCCTCGGTGGTGAAGGAGGGCTCCTCATCCTCCCGGAAGTCCGGGAAGCCCAGGCGGCTCGCGGCCTCCTCCAGGAGGGCCAGGGAACCCCGGGTGTGGCAGGCCGTGCCGCGGCATACGACGATGGCGTGCTTGCCCTGGGGCGTAAGGTTGAAGAAGGAATAGAAGGTCGCGACCGAGTACACCCGCGAAAGAGGGGTTCCGGTCATGTCCGCGATTTGGCGCAGGGCCTCCTCGCTCAGGTACTTGTGCTCATCCGCCTGCTGGGCTTCCTCCAGGATTCCCAAGAGAGCTCCCGGCCTTCCCGCGTACCGCTGGACGATACCCTGCAGTCCCGTACGGGGGTCTGACTTGTCCATGACGCCTCCTATAGATGCTTGCCCCGAGGGAAGGATCCGGATGCAGGACGGGTTGCGCGGCGCGACGCTCGATCGGCTCGGGGCTCGAACGAGATAATTCTATATCGGTTTCCCGTAATTTACAAGAAAAAACTATCTATAAAAATAAATCATGACTTTGGTCATTTGCCAAAAACAGGCCTGGGCGGGAAGCCGGGAGCGGAACGCGGACCGAGCGGCCCGAATTGCCCGGGGATGCTACTCGGGCGGGGACTAATTCCTTGTATTTGTTA
>JAAYUR010000268.1 GCA_012517645.1 Treponema sp. | reverse complement strand
TAGGCCGCGAGGACCTTCCGAAGGGAAATCTCCCGCATGTCCTCGTAATCGTAGACGATGTCGTAGACCGAACGCATAGCCAAGAGGCGATGCACGATCCTGTCCTTGGCTTCCGCGGAAAAATCGCCCTCCCGGGTCTCCAGTCCCAGGACCCCCAGGATAACCTGGATATTGTTCCCGATCCTGTGGTGAAGTTCGTGGATCAACTCGCCCTTGACTTCCAGCGTCCGGTTCAGCTCGCGTATCACGTCGTTTCGGACGGAGATCTCCTTCCGGATCATGAGAAACAGCATCAGGCCGGTGACCGTTACGTAGAAGAGTCCCTTGACGCTCGAGTAGAAGGTCAGGGAGCCGACATCGTCCGTGACCAGGGAGACGGCCCGGTCCGAGAGCAGGATCCACAAGGAAGCTACCGCGATATAGATCAAGGTGATCCTGATGGCGCTTTTCATAGATACGCTCCGGATTGCGCTGAGCTTCGAGCCAATTTCAAAAGTCGGTCACTTTTGAAATTGGCTCCTCCTTCTAACAAACATATCCCGAACCGGAACCCGGTCAAGGCGTGGAGAATGCCGCTGGAAACGATCGAAGCTTCCGTGCGCCCGCCGCACGGCCCTATACCCGCAGACCCAGGAGGCGATCCACCCCCTCCGCGAAGCCGCGGCCGTGGGAGGCGGAGGTGATGAAGGCCGGAAGCGTCTTCATGAGGGGCAGAAAACGGCGGACGTTCGAGACTCCCACGGAAAGGGGGAAGCGGGCGAACATCGGCTCGTCGTTGGGGGAATCCCCGAAGTACACGACCCGACCGAGGTCCCGCACCGGATCCCAGCCGTAGCGCCGAGTCAAATACAGTTCGGCCATGGACAGCTTGTCGTAGGTCCCGTACCAGGCGTTCACATGGATGGAAGAGATCTTGGCCCGGGCGCCCCGGGATTCGCAGAGATCCCGTATCCGGACCGCGGTCTCCAAGGGCAGCACGGGTTCTTCCTCCGCAAAGTCGATGGCAAGGTCGAAAAGCCGGGAGAACTGGTCCTTGGCCGTCCGGGCCCCGGGGACCTCCGAAAGGACAAACTCCTGAAGGGGATCCAGCCGAGCCCGGGCGGCCCGGGGATCCCGGGATTCGGGGTGGAAGAGATGTTCGAGCCTCCCGTCTTCCATATAAAACGCGAAGGCACCGTTCTCTCCGACCACGGCGTCCACGGGCCACTGCCGGGCGATCAGGTCGCACCAGCCGGCGGGCCGTCCCGTGACGGGAACGGCTGAAAGGCCCGCCCGGTTCAGGCGCCACAGGGCGGAGTAGGACTCCTCGGGGAGCCGACCGAATTCCGTGATCGTGTCGTCGATATCGAAGAGGACAAACCGGACTTCCCCGGCCCGGGCCGCTTCCAACTCCTCGATACCGCGGGGTTCTCCCATCGCACCCTTCATTGACACCTCGAATACCTCCCGGCTATCATCGCCCCATGACCCTTCCCAGCCTTGTCACGACCATCCGGGTAGGATTGTCCCCGCTGTTCTTCGCGCTTTTTACCACGCTCACGAAGAACGGGGAAGCCCCCCTCTGGGCGGCCATCCTGTACTGGGGCCTGTTCATTGTAATGGAAATCACCGACCTCCTGGACGGGAAAATCGCGCGAAAGACGGGATCCGTGACGGATTTCGGGAAATTCTACGATCCCTTCGCGGACTCCTTCAGCCGGCTGACCTATTTCCTGGCCTTCCTGGTGACGGGGTTCCTGCCCGCCTGGGTCTTCCTCCTGGTTCTGTATCGGGACATCACGGTCTCGTTTGTCCGGCTGCTCGCCATGCGCAAGAACATCGTGATATCCGCCCGGCCAAGCGGCAAGATCAAGGCCGTAATCTACGCCGTGGCCTGCGGAGCCGTCCTGACCTTGGTCACCGCCCGAGCCGTTCCGGCCCTGGCGTTTTCCGTGGCCGTCCTTGCCTTCCTTCAAAAAGCGTTGATGTGGATTACCGCGGCTACGGCGGTCTGGACGACGCTGGATTACTCCCGGGGCTTGAAGCCGGACGCCGCGGCCTAGCCCGGATACTAGCGGGCGGCGAAACGATACAAGGGTGCATACGGAAATGAACGATCGAACCCGGCTCTCCCGCAGCATCTATCTGAGCGTCTCCGGGTTCCTCGTGTTCCAGGTTCTGCTTTTCCTGGCTTTCTTTCTCGCCTACCGGATGAACGGTTCGTATTTGCGCCTCTTCCTTTCCACGACTCTGATTTTCCACCTCGCTATCCTGGCCTTCCTTCTGGCCTTCCGCAAGAGCTTCGCCCTGGTGGAGGACGGCCGGAGCCTGGCACGGGTCAATCTGGCGAACGAGGTTACCCTGGCTCGCATCTCCTCGCTGCCGACCCTCCTGATCCTGATCGTGGCTTCCAAGGAATACCCCATAAAGGCCCCCCTCCTGGTGCTTGTAAGCCTCGCCTTCTTGACGGATTTCGCGGACGGGTGGATATCCCGGGCCTCCCGTCAGGTCACCTTCATAGGGCGCATGCTGGACGCGATCAGCGACTACAGCGTCCTCATTGTTCTGTCCATCGTGTTTCATTATTATGGACTTATACCGGAATGGTTCTTCTGGACCGTGATCGTTCGGTTGGTATTCCAGGGTGCGGGAATGGCGGTCCTCCTGATGGCTCGTCGTCCCATACGGACACAGTCCACCCTCATGGGCAAGGCGGCCATTTTCTCCACCATGGCTCTCTTTACCCTTGAGATTCTCCGCGCCGTGGTGCGGTGGGAAATCACCTGGGTCTGGAGAAGCTTGGAATACGCGGCGGGGGCGATCGTGTTCGTCTCGATTTTCGAGAAGGCCGCCCTTTTCGCCGCCCAGCTGAGGCGGAAGCCCCCATCGGGTATCCCTACCTCAGCCGATCCTGGAACTCCGAAAGCCTGATCCGGCGCAACCGGAGAACCCGAAGTTACCCCGACCCCGACACGAACAGGTCGGAGCCGAGCAAGGAGTAGGTCTATGGCATTGATAAAAAGCGCGCTGGAAATCGCCTTGGAGAGAACGAAGGATATGAAGGCGGATCCCGCGTCCCTAAGGGCCTTCGAGCTTAAGCAGGAAGGCCAGAAGCTGGCGGGGGAATTCCTGGCCGACCCCGCCTCCGTGGACTTGGAAGCCCGCGTGAAGGCGGTTCCCAAGGAAGAGCGGAGCGTCCTTAAAGCCGCCATCTTCAGCGTATTGGCAGCCCGAATCCAGCTTCCCCTTACCAAGGCGGGGATTCCCCAGGAAACCCTGGACGCCCTGGCAAAAGGGTTTTCCGCCCTGTCCCCATCCCCCTTCCCGGACAAGCGAATCGGGGGTTTGATCAAACAAATCGGAGATTTCCTTGCCCGATACCTGGACGACGCGTCCAACCTGGACGCCGCCCTTAGGAAACAGTTCGAACCTAAGCTCCGCCGAAAGGAGCAGGAGCTGGCCGCCCGTACCGGACAGTCGGTCCGGCTGGATCCCCTTTCGGATCCGGAATTCCTAAAGGTGTACCAGCAGAACGTGGGACACCTTAAGTCCCAGTACCAGTCCGCCCTGGACCGGGCCAAGGAAGACTTGGCGGCGATGTTGGGAATAGAGAAAGAATAAAGAAAGGCGACTATAAAATACTGAACCATAGAGACACAGATTCGCGCTAGGCTGTCCAAAGGACAGCCTAGCGGCAACGAAGCTTGCTTCGGTGCCGTCCGTCCGGCTTGGGCCGGACGGACGCGGACTCTGCGTCTCTGTGGTGTTTGTAAAACCTAGCCCAATTCGAAGTACTTGATCCCTTCCTTGGGGAAAGCCTTCTTGATCCGGGCCACCACCTCGGAGATGGCACGGGCCTCCTCCTCGCCGCAGTAGGTGAACAGGACAAAGTTCTCTTCCGGCCAGGCGGCTTCCCCGGTCCGCATTCCCTGGCGGCCCGCGCCGCGGGCGGCGGGAATCAGAGTATACTGCCGGGCTACCCCGGCTTCCACCAGGGCGTCCATAAGATCCTCCTGGACGGAGTGGTTGGCCACGATCTCGACTCGCTTCATTCCCGGCCTCCTTCCGGCGCGGCAGGGATGCCCGGTTCAACGGACTCGCCGGGCTTGCCGGGTCCGAGGCCTTCGATCTTTCCGCGGCCTTTTAATCCCGCGGCTATGCGGTTCAGCCGCTCGTCCCGCTTGCGGGCCCGCTCCTCGCTCCGCCTGTTGAACACCGTGTAGATGGCGGGCATCAGGAAGAGAGTCATGAGGGTGCCGAACGTGAGCCCCCCCAGGACGGTCTTTCCGATGGGGGCCACGAGCTCCGTTCCCTCGCCGGGATAGAAGGCCAGGGGCAACAGGGCCAACACCGTGGTCAGGGTGGTCATCAGGATGGGTCGGAGACGGTTGCCCGCCGCGGTGATCACCGCCTCCTCCAGATGGAGACCCCGCTTGCGCAGCAGGTTGGTGTAATCCACCAGCACGATGCCGTTGTTCACGATGACGCCCACCAGGACCAAAAGGCCCACGGCGGTCAGGATGTTGAAGATGTCCCCGGTCAGGGCGTAGATCCAGACCACCCCGGTGAACGAAAGGGGGATGGTGAAGATGATGATGAAGGGATCCAGGAAGGATTCGAACTGGCTTGCCATGACCCCGAACACCAGCAGGGCCGCGGCCAGAACGATCAGGGCGAAGGTTCCCCCGTATTCCAGGAACTGTTTGTAGTCCCCGCCGTATTCTATGATCACCGCGTCGTCCGCGGGGATTTCCCGGGCTATGAGGGATCTCATCTTGCCTTCCACCACATCCAGGGGTACTCCGGGCTTGACCCCGGCCGTGACATGGATTACGCGGCCTTGGTTCTCCCGCTTGATGTCGATGGGCCCTGTTGTCTTCTCGTAGCTGGCGAAGCTCGCCAGGGGAACCCGAGTGCCCGCGGGATTCACCACAAAGAGCCGGTCCAGGGCGGGCAGCTCGTTTCGGTCCGCCTCGGGCAGGATCACCAGGATATCGTATTCCGAGCCTCCGGAGCGGTACTTGGTGGCCGCGACTCCGTCCACGGACGCCTTGATCTCGTTGGCGATGGAGTAGATGTTCAGGCCAAGGTCATAGACGCGCTGTCGGTCTATCCGGATCTCGACCTGGGGAAGCCCGTCCTTCAAGTCGACCGAGGGCTCTGTGATTTCCGGGATTTCCCGCTTGATCAGGTCCCGGATGGATTCAGCGGTGCGCTTGCCCAGGGCCAGGTCCTCGGTTTTCACGAGGACGTCGATGGGGCTGCCTCCGCCGAATCCTCCCTGGTTGGCCCCGAAGGAGAAGACCGCCGCGGGCACGTCGTTGAAATGGGAGCGGAGCTTTTCCTTGATGGTGTCGGAATCGTCGATCCGCTTCTCGAAGGGCGGCAGCATGATGCGCAGGGATCCTCGATTCTTGGAACTGGCGCCCAGGAAACCGAACATGGACCCTTGACCCACCTGCATGACGATCTTCTCGTAGCCCCGGACCTCCCGTTCCACGATGGCCTCGAACTGCCGCAGGACGGATTCCGTCTCCGCCAGGCGCGTTCCCAGGGGCATGTCCACGTTCACCACGACGGCGTCCTGGCCCATGGGGGGCATGAACACGAAGCCGATCTTGGGAGCGTAGGCCATGGTTCCTACGAACACGGCCGCGATCAATCCGATGGTCGCCAGCTTGTGCCGGATGACGAGCTTGACCCCCCTGCGGTAGCCCTCGTCCAGGGCCGCGAAGAAGCGTCCCATGACTCCGTCCAGGGCCTTCATCACGGGATTCCGGAGGGGCTTCTGCACCCGGGTGACCAGGGGCAGGTAATGGCTGGAGAGCACGGGAATCAGAAGCACCGCCACGGCGATGGACGTGGTCAGGTAGATGACCACCGTGAAGGCCAGACCCGAGAAGAGCTCGCCCACGACATCCAGCTTCTTGCCGAACATGATAAGGGGCGCGAACACGCAGATCGTGGTCAAGGTGGAGGCCATGATGGCGGTGACCATCTCCTGGGTGCCCAGGACGGCGGAAATCCTAAGTTTGGAGCCTTTTTCGCGGTACCGATATATGTTTTCCAGGATGACGATGGAATTGTCCACCAGCATGCCCACCCCCAGGGCCAGGCCTGCCAGGGTCATGATGTTCAGGGTAAGTCCCGCGAAGTACATGATCATAAGAGTGAAGAGCAGGGAGATGGGAATGGTCAGGCCGATGACCAGGGTGGGCTTCCAGGATCGCAGGAAGATGAAGAGGATGACCACCGCCAGCAGGGCGCCGTCCCGGGCCGAGGTGGCCACGTTCTTGATCGAGTTTTCGATGATATCCGTGGTGTTGAACAGCTCCGTGACCTTCACCCCGGGGGGCAGCTCGCCGGCGAGACGCTTGAGGCGCGCCCGGACCGCGTTGGCGGTCTGCACGGAGTTCTTGCCGCTCTGCTTCTGGATCGTGAGCTGGACCGCGGGGGTTCCGTTCACGAAGACCAGGTTGGACTCGTCCCGGTACCCGTCGAAAACGCTGGCGATGTCCCGAAGCCGGACTTTCCGGGCGGGAACCATGCCCTTGGCGGGGTCATACCCGCCTCCCTTGTAGGCGATCACCGCGTCCCCGATCTCCTCCAGGCTCTTGTACTCCCCGGGGGCGGTCAGAAGGTAATCCAGGTTTCCGTCCACGATGGATCCCGCCGCCACCTGTACGTTCTGCCCGCGGAGCATGTTGACGATCTGGTTGATCGTGAGGCCGTAGGCCTCCAGACGTTCCAGGGGCACCTCCACGCGGATTACCCGTTCGCGGCCTCCGGACACGCTGGCCAGGGCCACGCCGGGCACCTGCTCGATCCGGGGCTGGACGGTCTTTTCGGCCACCTCCCGGAGCTCCTCGGGACTCCGGTTCCCGGATACCATGAGCCCCATGATCGGGATCATGGCGGGATCGAATTTGAAGATCATGGGGGCGTCCGCCTCGCCGGGCAGGAGCCTCTTCACGAACTCCAGGTTGTCCCGAACGGAGTTGGCCGCCTCGGACATGTCCGTGCCGTAGGTGAACTCCAGCATGACCATGCTGGAACCCGCCGAAGACGTGGAGGTGATCTTCTCGATTCCCTGGGTGTTGGAAAGCGCCCCCTCCAGGGGCCGGGTCACGGTCTTCTCGATCTCCTCCGGACCCGCGCCGCGGTATCCCGTGAAGACCAGGATGACCGGCGGCTCGATCTCGGGGTAGAGGTCCACCGCGAGGTTCACGGTGGCGAACAGGCCCAGGGCGACAAGGAGGGCGAAGCCTATGAAGATGGTGGTCGGTCGTCCGACCACGGTTCGGGTCAAGCTCATTCCGCCCCCCTTACCGGCCCGCGGGACGGCGGAGAACCACGTTCACGGCGACCCCCTCGTCCAGCAGGGTCTGCCCCCGCACGACCACGTTCTCCCCTTCCTTGAGCCCTTCGCGGATCTCGAGGATCCCGTCGATCAAAATGCCGGTGCTCACGACCCTCTTGCGGGCGATCTGGGAGCCGGGCTTCGCGGGGTCGTCCTCCACGACAAAGGCGAAGGTCTCGCCGAAGCGTTTGACCACGGCCTCCGCGGGAATCTTGACCACCGAGGCCTTGTCTTCCGTGATGATCTTGACGGAGGCGAACATGCCGGCCTTGAGCCGGGGATCCGCCTTCCGAAAGGCCAGCCGGAGCTCCAAGGTCCGGGACGCCGGATCCAGGACGGGAGCCACCTCCCGCAGGACCGCGGGGAAGACCTCCCCGGGCCAGGCGGCCAGGGATACGTCCGCGGTCAGCCCCGTGCGCATCTTGGAGACGAACCGCTCCGGCGCGTAGGTCCTTAGTTCCAGGCTCTCGGTCCGGGCGATCCGGGCGGCGGGTACGGAGGGGGCTATGGTGGAACCGATCTCCATCGGAAGGGAGGTGACGGTGCCCGAAATGGGGGCCTTCACGATGCCCGGCTGATAGCTCATCCCGGGCCGGGAGGGATCCACCTCGATCAGGGCCTCGCCCTTCTCGACCCGCTGCCCCACGGACACGAAGTGGCGGGTGACCTTGCCGGCCACGTCGGAGTAGGCGTCCACCGTGGAGGAGGCCACGATGTCGCCGGAGAGGGCTACATAATCCCGCACCTGCCCCCGGATAACCGGCGCCGTCTCCACGGCGAACACCGTCTCGGCAGGCGGGGCGGCCTTGACCTCGGCCTTCTTCTTGGCCGCGGAGCAGGAGGAAAGGACCAGCATGGTGCCCGCCGCCAGGCCGGCGCAGGCGATGACGGCCAGGGCGGTCTTGAGGCCCCGGCGCAGGGATTTCTTCTCGGTAGTAGCGTTCATCTATTTGCTCCCGCCCAGGCTTCCGAACCGGGCTCCCACCGCGTACTCCAGATCCAGGAGTCCGGTGACGTAGGTATAGTCTTCTTTCAGCAGTTCGAGGCGCGCCTTGCGCAGCTCGAGCTCCGCGTTCTGGACATCCAAGAGGTCCGCCGCACCGGCCCGATAGGCCTCTTCCGAGAGCCGGTAGGCACGTTCCGCCAGGCCCGCGTTGAGCTCCAGTGCGGCATGGCTGGTCCGGGACTTCTCAAGACGGCGAACCAGGCCGTCGATCTCCATCTCGGCCCCCCGCAGGGCTTGGGCCAAGTTAGCCCGGAGACTCTCCCGCTGGTCCCGGATCTGGGCCAGCTGTTGGCCGTCCTGGGTGAAGGGAAGAAGGCCGTTCAGGCGCATCGAAAGGGTGGCCCGGAACAGCCCCGAGCGTTGGGACCACTTGTCCCCGTCGAAGAGGTCGTCCTTCCAGGGGTCTCCCGAGAAGGACGGGTCCATGTTCCATCCCAGGATCAGGTTCGGGGACCAAAGCCGGTATTTGAGGGCCGTCTCCGCGATCTGCAACGACTCCATGGACTTGACCAGGGACTGGATATCCAGCCGGGAAGCCAAGCCCGAGGATATCAAGGCGTCCGCATCCAGGTTCGCGTACCTCGGCTCGATCTTCCCGGCCGGCACGACCTCGGCGCCCCGGGGAAGGCCGAGGGTCATGGCGAAGGCATCCCGGGCGGCCTGGTAGCCGATCCGCATCTCCTGGAGCGCGGGCTTGAGGTTCTCGTAGGCCACCTGGGCCTGGAGCATGGAGAGCTCCGGGGCCGTCCCGGCCCGGTAGTTCGCCAGGGCCTGCTCGTAGCGCCTGCGGGCCGCCTCGATCTGCTCCTCCATGAGCTTCATGTTTTCCTGCAGGAGCAGGAGGTTATAGAAGCTCTTCCGGACGTCCCGCTCCAGCCGGGCTTCCGCCTGGGCGTAGGAGATGAGCCCCGCCTCGTAGTCCGCCCGCAGGGACTTAACCCCCTCGAAGAGGGCCAGGTTCAGCATCAGCTGGGTGGAGAAGGAGGCCGAGAGGCTCCAGCGTGGGAGGGCCACCGCCGTGGGCAGCGGCGTGAAAACGTAGGTGCTTTGTTCCTTGTTCCACCGCCCCAGGGTTCCCGAGACGTCCACGGTGGGCAGGAAGTTGTTCCAGGCCAGGGACTCGGCCCGGCGCTTGGTCTCCGCGGCGATGCGCGGGGAAACCAATCCCAGGTTGCCGTCCCGGGCCGTCACAACGGCCTGCTCGACCGTCAGACTCAAGGGCTCCTTGGGGGCCGCGGGTTCGACGGTGGGATATTCGGATTGGGGGGGGGAAGGCAAGGTGATTGCCCAGGATCCGGAAGGCTCCGGAGCCGTTCCGTAGGGGCCCTTGTCCAAGGCCCCCAGTTCCCGGGAGGAAGGATTTCCGCTCTCGCCGTCCTTCGATCCCAGGGCGTAGCCGCCGGAAACCAGACATGCCAGGAGGACCGCGGCCGCGAGGACGCGCGCCCTCCGGACGTTCCATCCGGGGCGTCGACGATCGACATGTTCCATTCTGTGCTCCCATTCGGACCGAATCCGCCCCCGGTCCAGGACCACC
>JAAYUR010000463.1 GCA_012517645.1 Treponema sp. | reverse complement strand
TGGGACTCCGGGAAGGCCGTGGACGGCCACGCCCCGGAACTCCGGGGCCGGGACCTGTCGGCCTACGTTGCCGCGGGCATCCGGTCCGACCACGAATGCGTCACCGCCGAGGAGGCCCTGGAGAAGATCTCCAAGGGCATGTACGTGATGATCCGGGAAGGCTCCGCGACACGGGACTTGGCGCGGCTTGTGAAGGCCGTCACCCCCCGCACGGCGTCCCGGTTCCTCCTCTGTTCCGACGACCGGCATCCCACGGACCTGGCGGAGGAGGGGCACATAGACCGGTCCATCCGCCTCCTGGTGGACGCCGGGGTGGAGCCCCTGGACGCGGTGGCCATGTCCTCGTTGAACGCGGCCCGCTACTTCGGCCTGCGGAATTCCGGGGCCATCGCCCCGGGGTACAAGGCCGATTTCGTTGCGGCCTCGGACCTCCGGGCCTTCGAGGCGGAGGTGGTGATCAAGTCCGGGCAGATCGTGGCCGAGGACGGCCGCCTGGTCCGGGCCGTGGAAAGCCGCCCCGCCGTCCTCCGGGACTCGGTGAACATCAAGTGGCTGACCGAGGAGGACTTCCGCATCCCCGCGGAAGGCCGGAGGATCCGGGTCATCGAGGCCCGGCCCCGGACCCTGATCACCGGCGAGATCCTGACGGAGCCCTCGGTGCGGGGGGGCCTGTGCGTCTCCGACCCGTCCCGGGACCTCCTCAAGATCTTCGTGATCGAGCGGCACAAGGGTTCCGGCAACATCGGCAAGGGGTTCATCACGGGTCTCGGGCTCAAGCGGGGGGCCATCGGCTCCACGATCAGCCACGATTCCCACAACATGATCCTGGTGGGCGCGGACGACGTCTCCATCTTCAAGGCCGCCCGGCACCTCAACAAGATCGGCGGGGGCATGGTGGTGACCGAGGGGGACCGGATCGTCCTGGACCTGCCGTTGCCCATCGCGGGGCTCATGAGCGACCGGGACGCGATGTGGGTGGTGGAGCGCCTGAAAGCCTTCGACGAGCTCTTCCGAACCGAGGGGCTCACCAACGAATCCCCCCTGATGGCCATCTCCTTCATGGCCCTGCCGGTCATCCCCAAGCTCAAGATCACGGACCGGGGCCTCGTGGACGTGGAGCGCTTCGCCCCGGTCCCCCTCTTCGTGGAGTAGGATCCGGTGTACAAACTCAATATTAGCATTATAATAAGCTATAAGGGGAAGGCCGAATGAAACGACGATTGGTCTTCCGCGTGAACGAAGGCCTCGTGGACGCGGAAGCTTGGGAGGAGACCCTGGCGCTGGACTATCTGCGCCGGGAACTGGGGCTTACGGGAACGAAGGAGGGGTGCCGGGAAGGCGACTGCGGGGCCTGCCTGGTCCTCCTGGGGGAGCCGGGAGAGGGCGGCCCTTCCTGGAAAGCCGTTCCCTCCTGCCTCCTGGCCCTGGGAGAGCTGGACGGCCGCCATGTCGTGACCATCGAGGGCATCGCCGCGGGGGGCCTCACCCCCGTGATGGAAGCCTTCCTGGACGAGGGCGCCAGCCAGTGCGGGTTCTGTTCCCCGGGCTTCATCGTGGCCCTGACGGGCTTCCTGGTGGAGGGACGCATAGATCCCGTCGGCGCCCTGGTATCCATCGAGGGTAACCTCTGCCGCTGTACGGGCTACGGTTCCATCCGGCGGGCGGCCGAGCGCCTGACCAAGGATTTTGCGGACCTCCCGAAGGATCTAACGGCCCGGCTCGAAGCCTTGGGCAGGCGCAGGGTCCTTCCGTCCTCCCTGGCCGCCCTTATGTCAAGTCTCCCCGAGCCGGGCAGCCGGCCCGCCCCCGCCCCGGAGGGCCTAAACCTGGGGGGCGGCACGGACTGGTTCGTGAAGAACCCGGACCCCGAGCCCGGAGCCGGGGTGGCTTTCACGGACCGCCAGGCGGGTCTGGACCGGATCGAGCGGACCGGCGACTTCCTCTCCGTCGGGGCCGCGGTCACGGTTCGCTCCTTCTTCGAGAACCCCCTCGTCCGCGCCTTCGCCCCCGGAATCGAGGCCTTCGAAGCCCGGGTCGCCAGCCTGCCCATCCGGAACCGGGCCACCCTGGCGGGCAACGTGGTCAACGCGTCCCCCATAGCGGACATGACCGCCCTCCTCCTGGCCCTGGACGCCCGGGCCCGGCTCCGCTCGGCCTCGGGGTTCCGGGACCTGCCCTTGGCGGAGTTCTTCCTGGGCTACAAGAAGACCGCCCTTCGGGACGGGGAGTTCCTGGACGCCCTCCTGGTACCCGCGTCGGCCGGCCCGGTGCGGCTGAACTTCGAGAAGGTGTCCAAGCGGGAGAGCCTGGACATCGCCACGGCCAACACGGCCCTGGCCCTGCGGATGGAGGGGGACCGGATCTCCTGGGCCCGCCTCTCGGTGGGCGGGATGGCCCCGGTGCCCTTCCTGGCCCGCGCGGCTTCGGACTACCTGGTCGGCAAGTCCCCGGACGCGGCCGCCGCCCGGGAGGCGGCCCGGCTCGCCCTCTCGGACTGCACGCCCCTTTCGGACGTCCGGGGCTCCTCGGGCTACCGTACCCGCCTGTTGGAGCGCCTGATCCTGGCCCACTTCGTCCGGCTCTTCCCGGATCGGGGCCTTCTTAAGGAGTTCTGGCCATGAAATCCTGGAACCCCGAATCGGTCCAGAACGTCCTGGGCCGCACGAAGTACATCGACGACCTTCCGGAGCCCGCGGGCCTGCTTCACGGCCAGCCCGTGGTGTCCAAGTCCGCCCACGGAAGGATGCTGTCCCTGGACGCCTCGGCGGCCCTCGCCCTGCACCCCAGCGTCCGGGTCCTGACCGCCCGGGACATCCCCGGGGAAAACGAGCTGGGGACAGCGGTTCCCGACGAGCCCCTCCTGGTCGCGGACGAGTGGACCTACCGGGGCCAGTCCCTGGCCCTGGTCCTGGCGGAAACCCGGTCCCTGGCGCGCCGCGCCGTCGCCCTGGTCAAGGTCGAGGGCGAGGAGCTCCCGGTGATCACGGATCCCCGGGAAGCCCATGCCAAGGGGATGATCATCCTCTCACCCCGGACCATGCGGATGGGGGACCCCGAGGCGGCCTTTAAACGCTGCGCCGTGGTCGTCTCCGGCCGGGTGGACTCCGGGGGCCAGGAGCACGTCTACCTGGAGACCCAGGGTGCGACGGCCCAGGTACGGGACGGGGGCGGGATCTTCGTCCTCTCCGGCACCCAGTCCCCCACGGGGGTCCAGGAGGCGGTGGCCCGCAACCTGGGACTGCCCATGAACGCCGTGGAGGTGGACGCCCCCCGGCTGGGCGGGGCCTTCGGGGGCAAGGAGGACCAGGCCGCCTCGTGGTCCGCCCTTGCCGCCCTGGGGGCCTTCGTCACGGGCCGGCCGGTCAAGATCTACTTGAACCGGAAAGACGACCTCACCTTCACCGGGAAGCGGCACCCCTACAGCTCGGACTACAAGCTGGGGCTGGACGCGGAGGGGCGGATCCTGGCCTTCGAAGTGGACTACTACCAGAACTCCGGGGCCTGCACTGACCTCTCCCCGGCCATCCTCTCCCGGACCCTCTTCCACGCCGCGAGCGCCTACCGGATTCCCAACCTCCGGGCCACGGGGTACATGTGCCGGACCAACCTGCCCCCCTTCACGGCCTTCCGGGGCTTCGGGGCGCCCCAGGGGATCTTCGTGATGGAGGCGGCCCTCCACAAGGCGGCGGAAGCGATGGGGGTGGATCCGGTCGACCTCCAGAGGAAGAACCTCCTCCGCACCGGGGACACCTTCCACTACGGCATGCCCGTGGCGGAGGCCCGGACGGAACTCTGCGTGGACCGCGCCCTGGCCCGGTCCGGCTGGGACCGAAGGCGAGCGGAGATCGACGAATTCAACCGGAGCCGCAGGGATCGCAAGCGCGGCATGGCCGCCCTGCCCCTCTGCTTCGGAATCTCCTTCACCAAGCTCATGATGAACCAGGGGGGCGCCCTGGTCCACGTATACCGGGACGGTTCCGTGGGAGTCCACACGGGAGCCGTGGAGATGGGTCAGGGGGTCAACCGGAAGATCCAGAAGGTCGCGGCCCTTGCCCTGGGGGTCCCGGAAAGCCGGGTACGGATCGAGCGAACCCGGACCGCCACGGTAGCCAACACCAGTCCCACCGCGGCCAGCACGGGAACGGACCTGAACGGCATGGCGGCCCTGGCCGCCTGCGAGGAGATCGCGAAGCGGCTCTCGGCTTTCCGGCAGGACGCGGGCCTCGGGGACGCTCCCTGGGAGACCCTCGTGGCCAAGGCCCACGAAGCCCGGATCGACCTCTCGGCCCACGGGTTCTACGCCACCCCCGGGCTCTTCTACGACGGCTCCGCCGAGCGGGGCAGCCCCTTCGCCTACCACGTCTACGGCTGCGCGGTGATCACCGCGGAGGTGGACGTGGTCCGGGGCACCTACCGCATCGACTCCGCGACCCTCGTGCACGACGCGGGGAACGTGATCGACGAGGTCGTGGACCGGGGCCAGATCGAGGGAGCCCTGGCCCAGGGCCTGGGCTGGGCCCTCCTGGAAGACCTGCGCTACGACCGGACCGGGAAGCTCCTCTCGGACACCCTGTCCACGTACAAGCTCCCGGACGCCCACTTCCTGGACTTCCCCGTGGACCTGGAGTTCCTGGGAAACGCCCCGAACCCCAGGGCGGTGCTCAAGAGCAAGGCCATCGGTGAGCCCCCCCTCATGTACGGCATCGCCGGGTACTTCGCGGTCCTGGACGCCCTGAAGGCCGCCCGGGGGGACCGCCTCCGGGCCCCGGGCTTCCACGACCTGCCCCTGACTCCGGAAAAGGCCCTGGACTACCTTACGGGGGTGATCCCATGATCGTGAAGAACGGGCTTCTGGGATTGCGCCACGAGCGGGACTTCCTTCGCCGGGACTTCCGGGTCGGTCCGGACGGGCGCGTGATCGAGATCGCCGAATCCCTCTCCCCCGAGCCCGGGGAGGAGGTCCTGGACGCCCGGGGCCTACAGGTCCTGCCCGGGGCCATCGACCCCCACGTCCACTTCGACGAGCCGGGCTTCACCCACCGGGAGGACTTCCTCCACGGCAGTTCCGAGGCCGCCAAGGGCGGGGTGACCGCGGTGGTGGACATGCCCTGCACCTCCCTGCCCCCGGTCACCACCCGGGCGGCCCTGGAGAACAAGCTCTCCTTCGTGTCCAAGGCCGCTGTGGTGGACTACGCCTTCTTCGGGGGGGTATCCGGCCACACCGCCGAGGAGAGCCTTTCGGAGCACATGGAGGCCCTGGCCCCGGACGTTGTCGGGTTCAAGACCTACTTCATCTCCGGGATGAAGACCTTCACCCGGGTCACCCACGACGACTTCGCCCGGGTCGTGCGGCGCGGGGCGGCCCTGGGCCGTCCGATCCTCCTGCACGCCGAGGACCTGGACTTCGTGACCGCCGCGGAGGCCCGGCTCCGGAAGGCCCGGGGCCCCGAGGCCCCCCGGTGGAGCGACTACGTGGATGCCCGGTCCGAGGCCGCGGAGCTCGCGGCCGCCGCCTCCGCGGCCGCCCTGGCCCGGGGGAACGAGGGGTGGCTCCACGTGGTCCACGTGGGCACCGCCGAGGCGGCGGAGCTCCTGGCCGCGGCGGGGGCCACCTGCGAGACCTGCGCCCACTACCTGGCCTTCTCCGCCGAGGACTTCGAGCGCTTGGGCTCCTCCCTAAAGACCGCCCCGCCCGTGAAGGCCCCGGGCCAGGCCGAGCGGCTCTGGGACCTCCTTTCGGGCGGTGCCATCTCCTTCGTGGCCAGCGACCACGCCCCGGCCCCGGCGGAGGAGAAGAACACCGGAGACCTCTGGACCGACTACGGGGGGATCCCGGGGACCGGCACCTGGGCCCCCTACCTCTACTCCGAGGGGCTCCTGGGCGGGCGGCTGTCCCTGGAGCGCTATCTGGACGTGACGGCCCGGGCGGCGGCGGAGCGCTACGGATTGTCCGCCCGAAAGGGCTCCCTGGAGGTCGGCAAGGACGCGGACTTCGTCCTGGCGGACCCGGAGGGAACCACGGTCGTCGAGGGCCGGACCCTCCTGTCCAAGGGGAAGATCACGGCCTTCGAAGGCATGCGCCTGTCCGGCCGCTTCCGGGCGACCTACGTCCGGGGCCGTCTTGTCTACGACGCCGCCCGGTCGGACCGGGGGGAGCATCCGATCTGCGCCGCTCCGGGGAGCGGAAGATTCCTGCGTTGGGGGTACCGGTGAGCACGAGCAAGGTGATGGAAACCACGCCCATGGGGGCGTTGATCGGAAGGATGGCCGGGGAGTACCGGGCCAAGAAGAGCGTCTACGACATCCCGGAGGCCCTCTTCCGGAAAGTCTTCGAGGCCGAGCCGGACTCCCGGGGCTTCGAGGTCCTGGGAAGCCGCATCCTCTATCCCGTCGGGCCCGCGGCGGGACCCCACACCCAGATCGCCCCGAACCTGGTCGCCTCCTACCTGGGGGGCTCCCGGATCTTCGAGCTCAAGACCGTCCAGGTGAACGACAAGCTCGAGATCGCCAAGCCCTGTATCGACGCCCTGGACGAGGGGCAAAACGTGGAGTGGTCCACGGAGCTCTCCCTGGTCCAGGCCCGGGAGGAGTACCTGCGGGGCTTCCTGGCCCTCCGGGTTCTCAAGGCCCTCTTCGCGGAGTCCGGCGCCGGGGATTTCCTCTTCAACATGTCCGTGGGCTACACCCTGGACGGGATCAAGAGCCCCAAGA
>JAAYUR010000408.1 GCA_012517645.1 Treponema sp. | reverse complement strand
TGCGCGGGAAGGGGGGGTCAACCTCGCGGACATCCCCGCCGAGTCCATCGAGCGGATCGAGGTGCTCAAGGGCGGGGCGTCATCCCTGTACGGCGCCGACGCTGTGGGCGGTGTCATCGTGATCACCACCAAGCGGGGAGGGGACCGTCGCCTGGCCGTGACCGCGGAGAACAAGGTATATCCCGCGGCCCTGGGCTCGGATCTCGAGTATCTTGCCGCGGCCCAGCGCCTGGCAGCCTCCCTGGACACCCGGATCGGGGCCGCGGGCTTTTCCGCATCCGGATCCTTCGAGCGGGCGGGGGACTCCTTTCCGGCCGCCCAGGCCGGGGGCGCCGTCCTGGAGCGGGGGAACGCGGGATTCCTGGGGGGCTCCGGATCCCTGGGCCTCGAGGCACCCGCGTTGGGAGGCATCCTCTCGGCGGCCCTCTCGGGACGCTACGCGGACTTCGGCGTACCGGGTTCGGCAAGCTTCCCTTCCCCGAACGCGGAACAGCGGAACCGGGATCTCCGGGGCACCGCCGCCTGGTCCAGCGACGCCCTGCTTGGAGGCCGACTGGTGCTGAACGCCTCCGCCTTCGGAGCTTGGTCCCGGTTGGAGTACGAGGACCCGGATTGGCTCACCGACGACCGCCACGACACCCTCTCCGCGGGGGCGGACCTCCGGGCCCGGTTCCTGGCCGCGGAATTTCTAGAGATCCCCGCGGGCCTGGAGTTCCGGTACGACGGGGCGGAGAGCACCAAGGTCGGCAATCCCAGGCGGTACCACGCGGGAGCCTACGCGGCACCTGTCCTCGCCGTAGGTCAGGCGGTAAAGGTCTCTCCATCCGTCCGCTTCGACTGGTACGACGACTACCCCGCGGGGTTCACCTACTCCCTGGGCGCCTCGGCCGCGGTATCCGAGGCCGTGACCCTGAAGGCCACGGCCGGACGGTCCTACCGGGCGCCAGCGTTCAACGACCTGTACTGGCCATATTCTAGTTACTATGACCCTAATGATGCTATTACCTACATCACTTTGGGTAATGGGTCACTTAAACCGGAGACTTCCTGGTACGGAGAAATTGGCGGAGAGGCTAGTAGAGGAGTATACAAAGTCTCGATTTTTGGGTTTGCTAGGTACTCAAAGGATTTAATCATTTGGGATGGAATCTATGACGTACCTACTTCGACGTTTACATTTTTACCGGACAACCTGTCCGCGGCCGCCTTCTTTGGCGCGGACACGGAAGCTTCCCTCCAGTCCGGTCCGCTTTCTGTGTCCGCCTACTACGCTCTGCTGCTTTCCTACGACTTGTCCTCCGGGAACACCCTGGCTGACGAAGTCCGGGTGGCTAACCAGCCGGTCCATACCGTCAGACTTGAATCCTCTTACTCCTTCGGTACGATAAAGGTTCTAGCCCGGACGTCTTGGAAAAGCGAATATGATGATCCTTTCGGGAACACCCTTCATCCCGCAGTCCTTCTTGGCGCTCGGATCCAGTACGAGGCAACCGATTCTATGCTCGTCTACCTGGACGGTGAGAACCTACTGAACCAAGCCTACGCCGAGATGGACGGTTACCCCATGCCCGGCATCACCCTCAAGGCCGGGGTGAGGATCGTGCTGTAGCGAGTCCGGCGCCCCGGGCCTCGATGCGGGCGGCGCGGGGTCCGCTTCACAAGCTTCGTGACACCAGGCGGTCCCTAGGGGGCCGCCTTTTATTTCAGGGAGAAGCGCACCGCTAGTTCGAACGCGAGGGGCGCGCCTCCGGGATTCGGCACGGGGAGGCAGGCGGCCACGGTCTCCCGGGCGGCCCTGTCCAGGAGGGCGCTGCCCGAGGAGCGGGATACCCGTATCTCCGCAAGGGCCCCGGACCCGTCCAGGAAGATCTTCAGCCCCACCACTCCCTCGGTGCCCCGGCGCCGGGCGGCCTCGGGGTAGACCAGGGCGGCCTCCACCCGGGCCCGGAGCAGGTCGGCGGCCTGGTCCGAGGGGGAGGGGTAGCCGGTTACGACCGACCCGGCAGAGGAGCCGGCGGCAAGAGCGCCGGGGGCGGCCGGTGACTGCGGGAAGTCCGGTTCCCCCGGCTCTTCCCCGCCTGCGGGCGCCGTCTCCCCGGACCGGGGAAAGGGATCCCGGGTAGTGTCGGAAGCGGAACCGTCCGGGGCCTTCGGGAAAGAGGCCGACGGCGCGGCGCCCGCCGTGGATGGTGCGGACCCCGCCGCTTCCGGCGCGGCCGTGGCCGCGCCGAGGTGCAGGCTGACCCGCACCGCGGAAGCCTCCGCGCCCCGCCCCCCGGGACCCGGGACCGGGAACACGGCCAGGACCAAGGCATGCAGCGCCAGGGAGACGGCCAGGCAGACGCCTAGGCGTGACCGAGCCCGGGGATCCCTCCCTCCGCCGCGTTCCGGAACGGCGATTCCCGGCTCCGGGGTAGCTTCCAAGAGGCTTCCCGCCTGCTCAAGGGGTTCGAGGAGGTGCCGCCGGGGGTCCGCGTCGTCGTTCATCTGAATGCCTGCTCTGAGCGGAAGATTACCCCGAGGAGCCGTGGAGGGTAAACAGTGGGTTAGCAGGGTGCTGACAAACTCGAAGCTTGTCAGCACCCTGCTATGCGATTGCTCGAAAAGCTTTCGCTTTTCTGCGCAATCGCGACATTTAAGGAAGCTGTTGACAAAGGCGCCCTCGCCTTTGTCAACAGCCTGTTAGGGAAGGCTTGCGCGCCGGGGCCGCGGGAAGTACAGTGATCCCGATGTCCCGGGAAACTCTGCGATCCGTGCTCGACTACATTCTCAACAAGGCCGACAAGGACGAATTTAAGGCCATCGTCAAGGCTTGCGAGCGAAGGCGCCGGGATCTGACCCTTTTCGCGAGCATCGGAGGGGTCAACCCGGAGCGGGCCGCCCGGAACGCGGCCCAGGCCGTTGAGGCCTCCATGGGCGCCAGCCTGGAAGGCATCCGTGCCATGATCCGGGACTTCGTCGCGGACATCATCCGCAAGAACGCCCCGGAGGTGACGGAGGAACAGCTGGAGGAGCTTCTGGCCTCCTATGTGCCGGATCCGGGAACCCGGAAGACCGAAGCTTCGGCCCTGCCCCCGGAGGCCTTGTTGAGGATGGTCAAGGATTTTACGGATTATTCCCTGGGCCTGATGCCCCCCAGCGCCCAGCAGGCCCTGTGGGAGCGCATGCCCCGATGGCAGGAGGAGTATTGGGCCGTCTTTCCCGGGGAGCTAAAGGCCTTCGTGAAGGCATTCCTGGAAAGCCGGATGGACGCCGAGACCTTCTGGAGCGCCGTGTACAGTTTCCTGGGGCTCTAGACTGGAACGAGAGCCCCGGTGCGGGACTTTTTCCCTCCTCCGTTGTAGAATGCCGCCGGGAGTCGCCATGTACACTATTCGAGTCGAGGCCGGGTTTTCCGCGGCCCATTTCCTTTCCGGGTACCGGGGCAAGTGCGAAAACCTCCACGGCCACAATTACCGGGTTCGGGCCTATGCCCGGGGAGAGGACCTGGACGAGTCCGGGATGCTTCTGGATTTCGGGGTGTTCAAGAAGGCCCTCCGGGAGGTCTGCGAAACCTTGGATCACGGCCTCCTGAACGAAAACCCGGTCTTTAAGGATTCTCCCAGCGCCGAGCGGATAGCCCGGCACATCTTCGAGTCCCTGTCCGCCGCACTGCCCGGGGTTCCTCTCCTCGCGGTCGAGGTCTTCGAGAGCGACACGAGCATGGCCCGGTATGAACCTTGAGCTCTTCCCCAGGGAACGGGACTACTCGACATCCCAGCTCATTCCATACCTTGGGAACAAGCGGGCCCTGGTCCCCCGGCTTCGGGTCCTGTTTCGGGCGCTCACGGACGGCGTGGAACGGCCGCTGTTCCTGGATCCCTTCGCGGGTGCCGGCTCGGTGTCCCGGCTGGCCCGGACCCTGGGGATGCGGGTCAGGGCGAACGACTGGGAGCCCTATGCCTATGCCCTGAACCGGGCCTGGCTGGTTCTCCGTGGGTCGGAGCTTCCGGCGCTCTGGCCGGGGCAGGGGGGCCTGGACGCGGTGCTGCGCCGCCTGAACGCCTTTCACCCCGGTCGGGAAAACCGAGCCCCCGATCCGGAGCCGGAACCGTATATGGCCCGCTGGTACGCCCCCCGGGATACTTCCTGTGCGGACTGGAGGACGGAGCGCCTCTTTTATACACGGGAAAACGCGATGTTCCTGGACCGGGTCCGGGAGCAGGTGGAGCGGGAATACCCCGCCGGATCGGACGAGGATCCGAGCTCCCCGGCTTCCCTCCGCAGGGATCTCCTCCTCGGCCTGGTCATTCTGGAGGCCGCGGTCCATGCGAACACGTCCGGAGTGTTCAAGGCATTCCACAAGGGCTTCGGCGGCCACGGTCGGGACGCCCTGCCCCGGATTTTAGGCGCCATGGAGCTGGAGTACCCCGTACTTCCCGAGGCGGAGCCCGCGGAGGTGTTCCGAGAGGACGCCGCGGTCTTCGTGCGGAGATGGTCGGCGGACCTGGCCTACCTGGATCCTCCCTATAACCAGCACCAGTACGGCTCGAACTATCACATCCTGAACACCATTCTCCGCTGGGACCGCCGGCCCGTTCCCCTGGACGCAGGTCCGGACGGTCGGCTGGTGAGCAAGGCGGGGATCTCCCGGGACTGGGTAGAGACCCGGTCCCCGTACTGCGGTCGTTTGACGGCCCGAGCCGCCCTGGCCGGGCTGATCGACGCGCTGGACGCACGGACCCTGGTGTTCAGCTACAATACCGAGGGGCTGGTTCCCCCGGAGGAGCTCTACGACATGTTGTCCGAGCGCTGGGACGTCCGGCCGGAGGCGCTGGAGTATGTACGATACCGGGGAGGACGCCAGAGCGGAACCCGCCGGGTCCGAAACCACGAGCTGGTCTATGTCTGCCACCCGCGAACCAAGGGGTCCGGCAAGGCTTCCGGGGCGGCCCGGTTTGTGGCGGAACTCCGCCTGCGCAGGCTCTTTTCCTCCCGCTTCGACCCGAGCAGGGTCCGGGAATCCTTCGAGGTAACGGTGTGTCCCGGAGGAATACGGACCGCCTTGGGCATTTTAAGAATGTGGCGGTTCAATCGGTTCGTGGATTCCTGCCCGAGGTTCGACTCGACCCCGATCGAAGACCTGAACCGACTTGCGGAGGTTCTGGAATCCTGTGAGATAACGGACCACGCCCGGGCTGTGGAGGTCCTGGCCCATCTGGCACGGGACTGTGCGGGCGGGAACGGCTCGGGGTCCGGGCCGGAGGACTTGGCTGACGCCCGAAAGGCGGCCACCGAGGCCCTGGGGGCTCTCCGGAAGCTGGCCCATCCGAGGTACACGAGGGAGTACGAAAGGGCGGAGGCGGAGCTTGTGCGCCTGGTTTCGGACCTGCCCGAACTCGCAGGGAAGCTGGAACCCGGCCTGGGCCGTCTGAGGATTCAGAGGTCGGAGCGCCTAAAGAACGCCTAGGATTTGAAAGCTACCTTGTGATCCGCGATTGGGCGCAGAGATTGCAACGCAACCGCGAACGATCGCAAAGCCAATTTAAAAAGCGACGGACTATAAAAAATCGACTCAGCTATCCGGATTTCTTTCTTCGGCTTCCCTTGCGGCCCGAGGGACGCGGAGAGGGGGCGGGGTCGCCGGCGCGGACGGTCCGGGACCGGGATCCCGAGGGGAAGCTCCCCTTGGGCGCCTGCAGACGGCCCCGGGAACGCCTTCCGTCCATGTCGGAAAACCTCTTGGCCTCCAGGGGCGGCTTTACGGATCGATCGGACTCTTCCTCCTCCGCCAGGGCGAAGAAGTTTTCCGGATCGATCTCGTGGACCGAGCCGCCCTCCAGGATCCTGCACTGGAAGGAAAACCCGTACCGGACCGCGACCTTCGAGGCGCGCTTGAGCTCCACGATGTCGGCCACCAGGACGGAGACTCCCCGCTCCCCGGCCCGTCCGGTCCTTCCCGCCCGGTGCATGTACACCGTGGGCTCTTCCGGAAGGTCCATGCAGAGCACGTAATCGACGCCTTTGACATCCATGCCCCGGGCTCCCAGGTCGCTGGTCACCAGGTACCGGACGCGGCCCTCCCGGAAGTCGTCCAGGGCTTGTTTCCGGCGCTCCTTGTCCCCCTGGGATCGGAGTTCCGCGGCCGGAAACCCCAGGTACTCGAGCTTGCGCAGGATGTTGAAGACCTGGGCGTTGGACGAGGCGAAGACCAGACAGCGTTTCGGATGGACCGCGGCCTCGAAGCGGCGGAGAAAGTCGATCTTCCGGCGGGAGGACGAATGGAACACCCAGTGATCGATGTTCTCCCGCAGGACCGCCGAGTTGTCCAGGATCAGGGCCGCCGGATTCCGGAACCAGGGCGCCGCCTTGTCCCGGACGCGGTCCGGGAGCGTGGCGGACACGAGGACCCGGCAGCAGGCGGACGGCAGGCGGTCCAGGATATCCGAGGTCTCCGCAAGGGCTTCCTTCTCGAACAGGCGGTCCGCCTCGTCCAGGACTAGGAAGGATAATCCGGAGAGGTCGAGCTCCCGGGCCGCGGCCAGGTCCCGTACCCGGCCGGGGGTGCCGATGACGAAGTCTCCGCCCTTCCTCAGGCGCTCCGCCTGTCTGCGGGCTTGGGCGGATCCGATCAGAAGCACGGTCCGGGTCCGGATGGCCGCGGCTGCCGCCAGACGGTCCAACTCCTTCTCCACCTGCACCGCGAGCTCATGGGTGGGGGCGACGATCAGGGCAAAGGGCTTGTCCGCCTCCCGGGGCGCCAGCTGGAGCAGGGGGACCAGGTACCCGAAGGTTTTTCCCGTTCCGGTGGAGGAGCTTACGAAGGCGTCGGTCCGGGCCAGGAGTGCGGGCACGGTCTTCCTCTGGATTTCTGTGGGCTCTTGGAATCCGAAGGATTCGAGCGCGCGCGCCAGGTCTTCCCGGATGCCGAGACGAAGGAATTCTTCCATATTCCCCGATTGTGGCATGAAAAGGCGTCTTGGCACAAGCTCGGCCGTCCTTGCCTACGCTTCGCTTGTCCGGTATGATAAGCCCTCCATGAATCTTGAAGTCTTCATTCTGGGCAGCGGAGGCATGATGCCTCTGCCCCATCGGCACCTGACCAGCGTCCTTGTGCGTCGGGAGGGTGACCTCTTCCTCTTCGACGCCGGAGAGGGCACCCAGGTTTCCCTGCGCCGTTTGAACCTGCGATGGAAGAAGATCAACGCCATCTTCATATCCCATACCCATGCGGACCATGTCACGGGCCTTCCGGGCATTCTGATGCTCTCGAGCCAAGTGGATCGGGACGAGCCCTTGTACATCTACGGGCCGCCTCGGATCGCGGAGTACGTGGAATCCAGCCGCCGGGTCCTGGATATGTACATCAACTACGAAATCGTGGTCCGGGAGATCGAGGCGCCCTGCGTCTGCCACGAGGGGGACGGGTTCCGGATCCGTGCCTTCCC
>JAAYUR010000346.1 GCA_012517645.1 Treponema sp. | reverse complement strand
GGAACAACCTGAAGCTCTCGGCCAAGGCGGAGCTGAGCCCCGTCACCGTCGAGGCATCGGGCACCGCGACCCTGACGCCCGTCGCCTTCCTCAAGTTCCAGGCGGGCGCCGCCTTCGGCACGGGCTGGACCCTGGGTTTCATTGGATTAGCTCTTCGGCCGACCTCCACCGGGGGCCAAATCGATGAGATACCCTTCGGAGGCGCCCTGATGCGCGCCTGGCTCTCCGGGACCTTTCAGTTCGACCTGGCCGCCCTCCTGCCCGGGGACTGGAACCATATCGTGGTCCAGGCGGTCGCCAAGTTCGAGTACCGTTCCCTGAGCGCGGCGGATCCCGGGGAAGCGTGGTTCTGGCAGGCCGACGCGGGCCTGAACTTCAACGGCTGGCGCCACCTGGGCACCTACGTCCTGGGCTACCAGATGCCCCGGAAGCTGAACTTCGCGGGGGTTATGGTGGAGACTGAGGCTTGGCTTGGAGCTGTGAGGACCTACGAAACGATGGGCACGAACGGCTGGGGATCCGACTTCGTCACCCTCACGATCAGCCCCCTGGCCAACCTGGCCTTCGACGAGCGAAACTCCCTGACCTTCTTGGTGCAGCTCAAGAGCACCCAGGACTGGTCCGACGGCACGACACAATCCAACTATCTCAATGATCGCGTCTTCGCGGGCCGCCTTTGGAAGCTGGACCGGATCCTGTTCAGCTATTCCCGGAAGCTGAACTAGACCGGACGAACAGGCCGCCGCGGGATATACTATATAGAAAGCTCGCCGTGGGACTTCCTGCCGGCGGGTGATTTTCCGTGCAAGGAGGAGCGGGATCCCGCCCTCGCCCGGATCCCGCGGAAGAGGATGAGAGCCTTTCTGATCGTCTTCCTGGCCGCCGCGCTCGTCGCGCCGGTCTCCGCCCAGGCCGCCGTATCGCAAAACCCCGTTCGTTCCATCGTGTTCCTGGGCTTCCAATCCGAGGACATTCCGGCCTCGGGTCTGGCCATTCTTTCCGAGCTCGTTCGGAGGGAGATCTCCATAGCGCCCGGCTTTGCTCTCGTGGAACGCTCGGACCTGGACGCCCTCCTTAGGGAGCAGGAACTCAGCCTCTCGGACGCCTTCGATCCCAAGGGAGCGGTCCGGATCGGCCGGCTTACCGGGGCCCAGTCCCTGATGGTCGGCCGCATCGGCATCCTGGGTACGCTGTACATCATTTCCCTCCGAATCGTGGACGTGGAAACCGGAACCGTGGAGCGCGCCATGACCGAGGAGTTCATGGGCAACCTGGAGGATATCCGAAAACCCGTGCGGGTGGCCGCCCAGAAGATCCTCCGCATACCGGGGATCGAAGTCCAGCAGGGCGAGTACATCCGCGTCGATACGGAGCCTCCGGGTGTCGCGGTCTATGTGAACGGCCTGTTCGAGGGGAACGGGCCTGTGACCGTGCGGGTTCCCAAGCCCGGGAAATACGCGGTCAAATTGGATGCGGAAGGGTACAAGACGTGGACCCAGAACGTCACGGTGGAAGCCAACTCGACCTATTTCGTGAAGGCTCGCCTCCTGCGCCAGGAAAAGGTCGTGGACGACCGGGTTCGGGCCCTGCAGGACGGCCGCACCGCCTTGTTGACCTTCGCCACCCTCTACTCCGCCGTGGCCTCGGAAGCCCTTCTCTACGCGTTCCAGACGGAAAATCCGCGCTTGTACCTAGGGCTTCCCCTCGTCGCGGCCCCCCTATCCTTCTTCGGGGCCCTGAAAGCGACCGAAGGGGCCGTGATGAACGGCGGCAGAACCTTCATGATCGTCTCCAGCACCCTGTGGGGAAGCACCTGGGGATTCGCCGCGTCCTTCGTCTTCGGAGCCGAGGGAGGGGCGAATGACGGAATCCTTAAGCCCGAGTTCGCGGGGCTTTCAGTGGCGGGAGGCCTGCTGTACGGCGCGGCCTCCACATACCTGTCCGCGGGAGGGGAACCCTTCCCGGCCTCCCGGGCCTGGCTCTTCAACCTGGGATCCCTCCTGGGGGCCTTCCTAGGCCTCGGGGTGCCCTACGTCTTGGGAGCCGAATCCCCGACAGTCGTCTACATCGGCATGCTGTCCGGGTCCCTGGCGGGCTCCGCCACCGCCCTCTGGCTGACCCGGGACTTCACGGAGGGGCGGAACATCGGGAACCTCGCCCTGGGTTCCCTTATAGAGGCGGATCAGGGATCCGTGTCCCTGGGCCTGCCCGCGCCGACGCTGACAGCCCTCCCGTCCCGGGCGGACGGGCGGCCTAGCGTGGGACTCTACGTCCCCTTGGCGACGGTGCGGTACTGACGGAGCCGCGGTTGCCCGGAAGCTTGCCGCAGCCCCGCTACCCCTCTCCGGCCCGTTCCCCCATCCCCAGGAGGGCCTCCTTCACCTCCGCGGCGTCCTCTTCGTCCACCAGTACGTGGAGTTGGTCGCCCGGGTGGATCTTTGTGGCGCCCCGGGGAATGAGCTGGTCTTCTCCCCTCTCCACCCCGACCACGAGGCACTCGGAGGGCCAAGGCACGTCCCGGACGAGTTTGTGGGAAAGGCGGGACCCTTCGGCCACGGGTATCTCCAGGATGAGTTTCCTGCCGTGAACCGGCTTGAAGGCTCCGGGGTTCCGGGCCAGGAGGCGCTCCAAAAGCACGTCGTATACGGGTTTCGAGCGGATCAGGTCGCCGACCACGAAGGCGACAAGGCAAGCGGTCATCAAGCTCGCGAAGTGGTTGAAGTTCCCGCTCATCTCCAGGATCAGGATCGCTCCCGTGACGGGGGCCCGGACCACGCCGGTGAAGAAGGCGGCCATTCCCAGGATCATGAAATTCAGCGAATTGCCCGTCGGCGCTAGGCCTAGGTCGGCCAGGACCATTCCGTACAGTTTACCCGTCAGGGCTCCGCAGGCGAGCAGGGGCAAGAAGATCCCCCCCGCGGTCCCGGAGCCGTAGGACAGGGCGGAGAAGGCCATCTTCGAAACAAAGAGAAGCGCCAAAAAACCGATCCCCGGGTTCTCCCTCCACAGAGTCTCGATCAGGGCATGACCCCCTCCCGTGACGTCGAAGAGAAAGAACCCCAAGGGTACGGATACGAGGAGGGCGAAGGCAGGCCGCAGAATCGGTGGAATTCGAAGCGCCGGGTACAGGTCCTGAGCCGCGTACAGGGAACGCTTGAAGGCATCCCCCAAGAGCGCGCAAAGAGCTCCCAGCAGGATCACCCAGGGCAGCATCTCGACCGGCAACGGTATGATCTGGTGGAAATCGAAGGCCGGACCGAGCCCGAAGAAGCGGCTGGCCACAAAGTCCCCCGCGACGGAGGCGCCCATGGCGCAGGCCAGGAGAAGGGGAGAAAAGTGCTTGTGCAATTCCTCCAGGGCGAAGAGCACCCCCGCAAGGGGGGCGTTGAACGCCGCCGCCAATCCGGCCGCGGCCCCGCTGGTGATCAGGTACTTCCGTTCCACCGCGGGCCGGCGCGCGATCCCCAGAACGCCCTTCCCGACGTAGGCGCCTATCTGGACGGAAGGGCCCTCCCGCCCCAGGGAAAGGCCGAAGCCGATCCCCAAGACCCCGGTGACGATTTTCAGGGGAAGCTCCGGCAGCCATTCAAGGCGCATCTTGCGGAGGAGCGCTCCCTTGATCTGGGGGATCCCGCTGCCCCGGATCATGGGCCGCTTTAAGCTGATCCAGCCCAGGAGGACACCGATAGCGACGACCAGGAGCACCCAGCCCGCCCGGTAAGCGGGGGAAGCCGTTCGGAGGAACCCGTAGGCACGAATCCGGAAAAGCTCCGAATATTCCAACAGTAGGCGAAAAAGGACCACCACGATTCCGGCAAGGACGCCGATCAGTATGCTTTGGAAGAACACCCCAAGACGCGATCCGTACCAACGGGAAAGAGTATGTCGAATGCTGGAGTCGGGACAGGAAGCCGAATCCCGGGTTGCCATACCTGGATTCTAGCGTAACGGACCAGGGCCGCCAAGTCGGCGGCTTCTGTTTTTCCGGCGGACAAGGTATGCTTCCGGAGGGAGGAGGAGCCATGCTCGGATACCGCCACGCCTTCCACGCGGGAAACCATGGGGATATCCTGAAGCACCTGGTCCTGTACCATTGTCTCCGGTATATGACCCGGAAGCCCAAATCCCTACAGTACGTCGACACCCACGCGGGTTCAGGTTCCTACCGCTTGGATGAAGGATTCGCGGCCAAGAACCGGGAATGGGAGACGGGTTTCGGGCGGCTTTCCGGGGAAAACGCTGAGGGTTCGATGCCGAACTCCGTGCGGGAATACCTGGACTTCGTCCTGGACTACCGCCGCGGACACCCCGGCGAGTTCCCGGGGTCCCCCGCGATCGCGGCCTCCATCCTTCGTCCGAAGGATCGCCTCATCCTGGACGAGCTCCACCCCTCGGATCTCGAGGAGCTCCGAGCACGGTTTTCCGCCGATCCTCGCGCCCAGGTCCGGGGGAGCGATGGATTCGCGGTTCTCCGGGCGGTCTTGCCTCCTCCCTACCGGAGGGGGCTTGTTCTAATGGATCCCCCCTACGAACTTGCTTCGGAGTACGACAGGGTCCCGGACTCCCTGGAAGACGCCCTGCGGAGATTCGAGACGGGCACGTTCCTGGTCTGGTACCCCCTGCTGGAACGTCCGGAAGCCCGCAGCCTTAAAGCCCGGCTCTCGGCCCTGACGGATCGTCCGAAGCTGATCGCGGAGCTTCGAATCCGCAGGACTCTTCCCGGAGACCGCGGCCTCGGGGGCAGCGGGATGTTCGTCGTAAATCCCCCCTGGACCCTCGAGGCCGCGCTTCGTTCCGCCCTGCCCTTCCTTGCCGAGACGCTCGGACAGGACGCGAGTTCCTCCGGAGGGGTGGAAATTGAGGCATGAGGCTTATTCAAAACCAGGGGGTTTTGAATAAGTTACCATGAAATCCGCGATTGCTCGCAGCGGTTGCAACGCAACCGCAAGCAATCGCAAAGCCGATTTCTAAAGTGACCGACTTTTGAAATTGGCATAATTCTGTAATTTTTTAACCTACGAACCTGAGAATCGTCAATCGAAACATCCGCGGGTACGAGATCACTTTTTTTTCGATTCTATGCGGAGAGTCTTGATTATTTATTGAAAGGATCCCATTATGTTCCAACTCTCCATAGAATCCCCATGTACAAGGAGTGAGAACATGAAGAAGAGGCTGGTAATCGTAACCGCATTGGCGGCGATCGCCCTGTTGGCCTTCGTCGGCTGCGCCGACAAGGGACCGAAGACGATCAAGATCGGCGTGGCCGGAGCCCATACCGGCGACCTTGCTTCCTACGGCCTGCCTTCCGTCAAGGCGGCCGAGCTGGTCGTGGCCGATTGGAACGCCAAGGGCGGCGTCCTGGGCAAGAAGATCGAGCTGGTCGTCGCGGACGACGTCTGCAAGCCCGAGGTGGCCACCAACACAGCGTCCAAGCTGGTGGGCGACAAGGTCATCGCGGTTATCGGACACATCTGCTCCGGAGCCACCAAGGCCGCCCTCGGGATCTACAAGGACGCGAAGATCATCGCGATCTCCCCTTCCGCCACGAACCCCCCCCTCACCAAGAGCGGCGATTATCCCAACTTCTTCCGCACCATAGCGGCGGATGACGCCCAGGCCGAGGTGGATGTCGAGTTCGCCATGAAGAAGCTCGGGCTCAAGAAGTTCGCCGTGCTCCACGACAAGGGCGACTACGGCAAGGGCTTCGCGGAATTCGCCAAGGGATACCTGGACGCCGCGGGCGCCGAAGTGGCCGTGTTCGAGGGCATCCAGGTCGGGGCCGTGGACTATTCCGCCATCATCAACAAGGTCGCCGCTTCCGGCGCCGAGGCGATCATCTACGGCGGGTACCACCCCGAGGCCTCCAAGCTGGTCAGCCAGATGCGCGCCAAGGGCATGAAGACCGTCTTCATCTCCGACGACGGCGTCAAGGACGACACGTTCATCAAGGTGGCCAAGGAAGCCGCCGAGGGCGTCTATGCCTCCGGCCCGATGGACACCACCAAGAACCCCTTGGCCGTCAAGGCCACGGAGGACCACAAGAAGAAGTACGGCGAGGAACCGGGAGCCTTCTTCCTGAACGCCTATGCCGCCACCCAGGCCCTCCTGAACGCCATCCAGAAGGCCGGATCGACGGACTATGACGCGATCACCAAGGCCCTTCGGTCCGAGTTCGTGGAGACCCCTCTCGGCAAGATCAGCTTCGACGCCAAGGGCGACGCGATCGGCGTAGGATTCGCGGTATACCAGGTTCAGAACGGACAATACGTGGAGATCAAGTAAGCAGGCCTCGTTTCCTCGGGCCGTCCTTGGGGGCGTAAGCCGTTCGGACGGCCCGGGTTACCGCGAGCGTGAACACATTACGTACCCGCCGGGTACCGAGGGGTGTCCATCGAGCGTACGGCTCCTGGACACCCCTTCGCATAACCGGGTCTTCCATGCCATGATCGGATGCCGAGAAGGCCCGGTCTTCGGCTGATATCAAGGATGGGGAGGTTTAGGAACCGCCATGGACCTAAACTATTTACTTCAGTTATTCATATCCGGCATGACCCGAGGCAGCATCTACGCCTTGATCGCCCTGGGCTACACGATGGTGTACGGAATCGTACAGCTCATCAATTTCGCCCACGGGGAGATCTACATGATCGGGGCCTTCACGGCCTTGATCGTCGCCACGGTCCTCAACATGACCGGAATGCCCGGCATCTACGTGTTCGCCATCGCCATGGCCGTAGCCATCGTGTACTCCGCGGCATACGGGTTCACGATGGAGAAGATCGCCTATAAACCCCTGCGGAACGCTCCCCGACTTTCCGCCCTGATCAGCGCCATCGGCATGTCCTATTTCCTGCAGAACTACGTGCTCCTGGCCCAGACTTCGGATTTCGTGTCCTTCCCGAAGCTTATCCCCAAGTTTCGTTTCCTCGAAGGCGTCGGGGGGATGCTGAGTTCCACCCAGGTCGTCATCTTCCTGGTCACCGCGGTGGTCATGGTCCTCCTGACCCTGCTGATCAAGTTCACGAAGATCGGCAAGGCCATGCGGGCGACCGCCCAGTACAAAACCATGGCCCTCTTGGTCGGCATCAACATCAACCAGATCATCGCCGTCACCTTCGTCATCGGGTCCGCCATGGCGGCGATCGGCGGAGTCCTCATCAGTTCCCACGTAGGCCAGATCAACTTCTACATCGGATTCATCGCGGGCATCAAAGCCTTCGTGGCCGCGGTACTCGGGGGCATCGGTTCCATCCCGGGAGCCGTTCTCGGAAGCTTCGTCCTGGGACTGACGGAGAGCTTCGGAACCGGGTATATCTCCTCGGATTACGAGGACGTATTCGCCTTCATCATTTTGGTTCTTATCCTGATTTTCCGCCCCTCCGGGCTGCTGGGCAAATCCCAGAAAGAAAAGATCTGAGGCGGCAGAATATGAAGAAGCTTTTACCGGAACTCAAGAAGTCCTTCGTGACCGCCCTCTGGTTCGTGTTCCTCACCTTTCCCATCCTGGTGATCAAGGTCAACACGGTCCGGAACACCATACTTTGGCGCTGGGCCAACATGATCGCGGTCTTCGTAATGACCATGATCTTTTCCTGGGTATGGCGCCGCCTGCTCGAAAAGCGCGCCCGGGGGGAGCGGCTCGTGGATCTTTCCCGCGTCCTTCCCCGGAACCTTCTGGACGTCGACATCAAAACGGTATTCGCCCAGAAAAAGGTTTCCCGGCCCGCCTTGGTCGTCCTTTTGGTCCTGGCCGTCCTATTTCCCTTCATCGCCGGCATGTACCAGACCAACATCGTGACGACGGCTTTGATGTACGTGATTTTGGGTCTGGGGTTGAACATCGTCATCGGCCTCGGCGGCCTCTTGCAGCTGGGCTACGCGGCCTTCTACGCGGTCGGAGCCTATACCTACGGGATCCTGAACACCCGGTTCGGCCTTAATTTCTGGATTGCCCTGCCCTTGGGGGCGGTCCTTGCCATGCTCTTCGGCATCCTCCTGGGGTTCCCCGTGCTCCGGCTCAAGGGCGACTACCTGGCCATCGTGACCCTGGGCTTCGCGGAGATCTGCCGCATCGTCCTGGAAAACTGGAACGACTTTTCCTCCGGACCCTCCGGGATCAACAAAATAGCCCGGCCTCCCCTGTTCGGCATCAAGCTGACCGTCCCGCAGTCCGTCATCTACTTGTACTTTATCACCTTGGCCCTGGTCGTGCTGACCGTCTTCGTGGTGCGGCGCCTGGAGAACTCCCGCCTGGGTCGGGCCTGGGAAGCCATGCGGGAGGACTCCGTGGCGTCCGAGGCCATGGGCGTGAACCTGACGATCACCAAACTCTCGGCCTTCGCCCTCGGCGCGTTCTGGGCCGGGCTGGTGGGCGTCCTCTTCGCAGCCAAGACCACCTTCATCAATCCCGCCAGCTTCACGTTGATGGAATCCATTCTGGTCCTCTGCATCATCGTCCTGGGAGGCATGGGCTCCACGGCGGGGGTGATCATCGGCGCCCTCATCATCATCCTGCTTCCGGAATACCTGAGGGCCTTCACCCAGTACCGGATGCTCCTGTACGGATCGATCCTGATCCTCATGATGGTCTTCCGGCCGGGCGGGATCATCCCGAAGGTCCGAAAGAGCTACGTGTTCAAGGCAGACGGAAAGATCGAGGGAGCCGGCCATGAGTGATTCGATCCTGGACGCCAAGAACGTCACCATGAACTTCGGGGGTCTCCGGGCCCTGAACAACGTCTCCATGTCCATCCGGCAGGGCGAGATCGTCGCCCTGATCGGCCCGAACGGCGCCGGGAAGACTACGTTCTTCAACTGCGTGACCGGAGTCTATCCCCCCTCCGAGGGGACCATCACGATCACCCCGCCGGGGAAATCCCCGGAGGTCATCAACGGTCTCGCGCCCCATGTGGTCGCGGAAAAGGGGCTGGCCCGGACCTTCCAGAATATCCGGCTTTTCCAGAACATGACGGTCCTCGAAAACGTCATGATCGGACGGCATGCCCGTCTCAAGTCGGGCATCCTGGGCGCCATCTTCCGGGACGGATCCACCCGTGAGGAGGAGGAGAAGGTCATCCACGACTCCTACGAGATCCTCAAGAAGATCGAGCTGGAAAAATACGTGAACGAGGTTGCCAAGAACCTGCCCTACGGCGCCCAGCGGCTCCTGGAAATCGCCCGGGCCCTGGCCACGGAGCCCTTCCTGCTTCTGCTGGACGAACCCGCAGCCGGGATGAACCCCAAGGAGACCGGCCACCTGGATGATTTGATCGTACGCATCCGGGATACCGAGAAGGTGACCATCTTCCTGATCGAGCACGACATGAGCCTGGTCATGCGGGTTTCCGAGCGGATCTACGTGGTGGACTACGGCCAGCTCATCGCCGAGGGGACTCCGGCCGAAATCAAGCGGAATCCGGTCGTGATCAAGGCCTACCTGGGGGAAGAGGTCAATGCTTAAACTAGAGTCCGTTTCAACCTATTACGGGAACATCCAGGCGTTGAAGGGTGTCTCCCTGGAGATCAAGCAGGGCGAGATCGTCACCCTGATCGGAGCGAACGGGGCGGGCAAATCCACGACCTTGATGTCCGTCTGCGGAGTCGTCCCTCCCCGGGAGGGAAAGATATTCTTCGAGGACCGGGATATAACGGGGCTTTCGAGCGACCGGATCGTCGAGCTGGGCATCATCCAGGTGCCGGAAGGCCGGCGCATATTCCCGGGGCTCACGGTCAAGGAAAACCTGGATATGGGAGCCTACCTGCGACAGGACAAGCAGGGAATCGCCAAGGATTTCGAATACGTCTTCGAACTATTCCCCCGGCTCGCGGAGCGCCGGAACCAGCCCGGCGGAACCCTCTCCGGCGGGGAACAGCAGATGCTGGCAATATCCCGGGCCCTCATGGGGCGGCCCAAGCTCCTCCTCCTGGACGAGCCCTCCCTGGGATTGGCGCCCATCCTTGTACAGCAGATCTTCAAGATCATCGAGCAGGTGAACCGCGACCAGAAGACCACGATCTTCCTGGTGGAACAGAACGCGAACCTGGCGCTGAAGACCGCCCATAAGGGCTATGTCATGGAGACCGGACGAATCACCCTCTCGGATACCGCCGCGAACCTTTTGGCCAACGCAGAGGTCAAGCGGGCCTATCTGGGAGGGCACTGACCCCTTCGCACGGGCTCAGGGCTCGTCTCGGAGTTCCCGAAGGATCTGTTCCTTCTTTCTCCGCTCGCTGTGCTTGAACTCCAGGAAATCCGTCCGGGTCACGATCCCCACCACCTTCCGGTCCACCACGATCGGAAGGTGGCCTATATTGTGGCGGAACAGCAGATCGTCGATCTCCCGCACCGTGGAATCCGGAGCCGCGGTCACCACGTTGCGGGACATGAAGGCCCGGATCGGGGCTTTCATCTGCCCGGCCTTCCTGCCTTTCAGGATGTCCCGAAGCGTGATGATGCCCGTCAGCTTACCCTCCCCGTCCACGACGGGAGCCCCCGTGTGCATCGTCCTCTCGAAGAAGAGGGACGCGTCGAGCAGGCTGTCCTCCTGCCCCAGGACTTCCACCTCCTCGGTCATGATATCCCAGGCCGTGGCCGCGGGCCGGATGGTCCTCTCCAGGTAGCCGAGGAATCGTTCGTAGAGCTCCCGTCCGTTTTCCGTCTTGACCGTTGCGGACGCCGCCTGGGCGTGGCCTCCTCCCCCGAAATCCGCCAAGATCTCGTTCAGCCGGATGTCGGTCGTGGAATTCCGGCCTATGATGAGGGCCTTGTTCTTCGGCTTGAAATAGAAGAACCCTAGGAGCACCTCCCCGTTCTCAACCTCGAACACTCGCTCGATTACGGCTCCCAGGCCCTGGGAGTCCTCCTCGAGCTCCATATAGCAGGTCTGCACCGCGTGTCCCCGGATGGTCCTGGTCTCCAGGGAGGAAAGGACCTCGTGGAAGAGCACGACTTGATGCCGCTCTTTAAGGGGAACCAGGAAATCCTTGACCAGCTTCAGGGAAGCTCCCTGGCCCAGGAGGTAGGCCGCGGCGTTGAAATCCTGGCGGCAAACGTTGGAATGCGTGAAATTCCCGGTATCCGCATAGATGCCCGTAAGGGCGATCGTGGCGTCCTCGGGATCCAGGCCGATTCCGTTTTCCGCGAGGAGCTTGCAGAGCTGGGACGCGTTCGCGCCGTAGGAGCATTCATGGACCGTCGCTCCCGGAATCTCCCGTCCCGACGGCGGGTGATGGTCGAAGACCTCGACCTCGGTTCCCGGATCGACCAGCGGCAGTACTTCGGCGATCCTGTCCTCCGACCGCGCGTCCACAACAACGAGGCGATCGATCCTCTGGCCGCGGATATCCCCGGCGCCGATAAAATCGAGTCGGTCGGCATACAGGTTCATCAGGTTGCGGACCGCGGGTTGCATAAGATGGCCGCGCACGGGGACATGATCCGGGAACAAGTACTGGGCCAGCACGATGGAGCCGATGCAGTCCAGGTCCATGTTGGAATGCCCTACGATGATCTTCATGTATCCGATATACTAATGCCGGGATTCTCGATTTGGAAGGCCGGAGGAAACAATACCGAACGCCACCCGAACAATCCGGTCCTGCCCGGAGTCTGAGAGGGTACCTATGGAGCAGATACTGTTTTCCGGAGTATCCGCGGTTACTATGGACGAGGACGTGCCGGTCCGCCCGGACAGCTTCGTACTCGTGTCGGATGGAAAGATCGTCTCCGTCTCCGACGCTCCCCCGCCGGACTTCACGGGAGAGACCATCGACGGGCGGGGAAAGGTTCTTATGCCCGGTTTGATCAACTGTCATACCCATATACCCATGACGATCCTTCGGGGCTATGCGGACGACTACGACCTGCAAACCTGGCTTACCAAGTACATCTTTCCCGTGGAGGCCAAGCTGGACGGCCGCTGCGTCCGCGCCGGGGCTCTCCTGGGCATCGCGGAGGCGATCGCCTCGGGCACCACGTCGTTCACGGACATGTACTACTTTTGCGACGACATCCTGGCGGCGGTCGAGGAAACGGGGATCAAGGCCAACATTTCCCGGGGAACTTCCCTCTTTACCGAAGATTTTTCCTTCGACTCCCACGAAGGGTGCGTCGATATGCGCCGCCTCCACCGGGAATGGCACGGCCGCGATTTCGGTCGGATCCGGATCGAGGCCAGCATCCACGCGGAGTACACGTCCAATCCGAGGCTCTGGGCCGCCGTCGGGGAGTACGCCGCCGACAACGGCCTGGGCATGCACGTCCATCTCTCGGAGACCCGGAAGGAGCACGAGGGATGCGTCGCCAAGTACGGAGCGACCCCAGCGGCGATCCTGGACCGGTACGGCGTCTGGAACACCCGGGCGGTGGCGGCCCACTGCGTCTGGGTCACGGAACCGGATATGGATCTCCTGGCCGAACGGGGAGTGAACGTGTCCCACAATCCCGTGAGCAATCTCAAGCTCGCCAGCGGCATAGCCCCGGTGCCCGCCCTGCTGGCCAAGGGGATCAACGTCGCCCTGGGCACGGACAGCGTGGCCTCCAACAACAGCCACGACCTCTTCGAGGAGATAAAGACCGCCGCCCTGATCCACAAGGGGGCGAGCGGGAACCCTCGTGCCGTCTCCGCCCTGGACGCCCTCCGCCTGGCCACCGTGAACGGGGCCCGTGCCCAGGGCCGCGCGGGCGAGTGCGGCCGGATCGCCCCGGGCTTGGACGCGGATCTCATTCTCCTGGACTTCGACCGTCCCCATCTCGTTCCCTGCCATAACGTCCTCTCGAACCTCGTCTACTCCGCCCGGGGCAGCGACGTTGTCTTGACCATGGTCCGGGGCCGGATCCTCTACCGGGACGGGGCGTTCACGACCATCGACCTCGGGAAGGTCCGGCGGGAACTGGACGAGTACGTACTGCCTAGGCTCTTCGGTTGATGATCTTCATCATCATCACCTGAGTAGCGGCGACGAGGCACGATTTGACCTTTTTCTACGGGAAAATACATGAAAATTTCCGTAAAAATCCCTCTTCGCCTTGAAGCTTTTTTCCACTGTATGCTATGTTCCGAATACCGATGGAGGAGCGGTCCCCATGAGTATCCGGCGGAGGGCGCGGCGCCCGGTGAAACCGTGAGAAAGGGGAGGATCGCCGAAGGGGCCGGGGATCCGCGATCCCGTCCCTTGGACGTTCGGGCTAATACCCGACGGCTGTCGCGGGCAAATCCCAAGAGCCCGCGGAGTGCCAAAGGCAGTGCGATCCCGTTTGCGATCGATTCGCTCCGGATCGCCGACCTGGGCTCTCCTTCGGATTGGAGGAGCCATGCAATTCCTTCGATCCGCGGGGCGAGTGGCGAATCCCGTATCGCTCTTGCTTCGCGCATACCAAGGCCGCTGGTTGACTCGTTCCAACCTCTGATCATCCGTATCACAGTTCAAGCGTCTCATCGAACTCGAACATCGGAGGTATATACATGGAACGCATCGGAGTCGCCGTACTCGGAGCGACCGGCATTGTGGGACAAAGATTCATAGCCAGACTCGCGGAGCATCCGCGGTTCGAAATCCAGGCCTTGACCGCTTCAGGCCGCAGCGCCGGGTTGCCCTACCGAGAAGCCTGCACTTGGAGGGCCGGAGGACGCCCCTATGCAGGCCTGGGGGATCGGATCGTGGAGGAGACTTCCCCCGAGCGGGCTTGGGCACCCATCGTCTTCAGCGCCCTGGACGCCCAGGCGGCCTCGGAGATAGAACCCCTCTACGCCGCGTCGGGTGCCCTCGTATTCTCAAACGCTTCCGCCTATCGGATGCACGAGGATGTCCCCCTGCTGGTACCCGAGGCGAACGCGGACCATCTGGCCCTGCTGGAGGAACAACGCCGCAGAAGGCGGTGGAGGGGCGGGATCGCCTGTAACCCGAACTGCACGACCGCCATATTGACCACCGCGTTGGCCCCCCTGCACAGGACCTTCGGAATTGAAGCCGCCCTGGTCACCAGCATGCAGGCGGTCAGCGGCGCCGGGTATCCCGGAGTATCCGCCCTGGACATCTCCGGCAACCTGATCCCCTTTATCCGAGGGGAAGAGGAGAAGCTCGAGACCGAGACCGCAAAAATCCTGGGAACCCTTTTCGGGGGTCGGGTAGAACCCGCGCCCTTCCCGGTCTCCGCCACCTGCACCCGGGTTCCGGTCCGGGACGGCCACAGCATATCCGCGTCCCTTCGCCTGCGGGGAAACCCGTCCGTGGAGGAGGTCGTTGGTTGCCTGAAGGCGTACCGGTCCCCCCTGGCGGATCTGGGCCTGCCCTCGGCCCCGGAGTACCCGGTTTCCGTCCACGAGGAGCCCGACCGGCCCCAGCCCTTGCTGGACGCGGATACCGGGGACGGAATGACCGTGTCGGTGGGGCGGTTCCGTTCCTGCGGCATCCTGGGCCTCAAATTCCTGGCCCTGGGGCATAACCTGGAGCGGGGAGCCGCGGGAGCGGCGGTCCTGAACGCGGAGCTGTACGTATCCGCGGGAGTGCCGGCCTAGCCGGCGGATGGAGCGCGCACGAGAAAAGTGCCGGGCCGGCATCCCGAAATACCGCGAGCCGGAACTCCGGCAGCCTCGGCGTACCGGCTCCCCGCGGGAGGCTTAGAAAGCCCGCAGATACTGGGGGGGAATCCTCCTTCTGTCCGCGGGCAGGTGCCGGGCGGGCCACCAGGGATCCCGTAAGAGCAGGCGACCCAGGGAAACCGCGTCGGCGCTCCCGGAAAGCAGGATCTGATCCGCCTGCTCCGCGGTCGTGATGAGTCCTACGGCTCCCGTGGGCATTCCCGTCCGTTCCCGGATTCGATGGGCCAGGCCCACCTGGTAACCGGGACCGACGGGGGGCTTGGCGCCCGGGGCCAGGCCGCCGGAGGAAACGTCCACGAAGTCCAGACCCAGCGCCTTGACCTCATTGAGTACTCCGGCGCACTCCTCCACGTCCCAACCCCCGGGAATCCAGTCCGTGGCGGAAACCCGGATCAGGACCGGCATCGAGTCCGGAACGGCCCCGCGAACCGACCGGATCACCTCCCGGAGGAAACGGGACCGCCCAGAGGAGTCCCCTCCGTACTCATCCGTACTTCGGTTCGACAGGGGGGACAGGAACTGGTGGATCAGGTAACCGTGGGCGGCATGGATCTCCACGGCGTCGAAGCCCGCTTCCACGGCGCGCCGGGCGGCGGCCACGAAGGCGCCCACGACCCGGTCGATCTCCCGGATCGAAAGCTCCCGGGGCAGGGCGTAGTCCTCGTCGAAGGCCCGGGCCGAGGGAGCCACGGGCTCCCAGCCTCCCTCCGAGGCGGGCACCCTCCCCTTCCCTTGCCAGGGAGGGAACGTGGAGGCCTTTCTCCCCGCGTGGGCAAGCTGGACCGCGATCCGGCATCCGGCCTCCCGGACCGACTTGACGAGGGGCCGGAAGGTCCGGACCTGCTCGTCGTTCCAGAGGCCCAAATCCGACGGGCTGATCCGGCCTTCCGGGGAAACCGAGGTCGCTTCGACCACCACAAGTCCCACTCCACCTAGGGCGCGCTCCGTGTAATGCCTTCGGTGCCATTCGTTCGGAAGACCGTCCCGGGCGGAGTACTGGCACATGGGGGCCATGAACAGCCGATTTGGAATCGTAAGAGAGCGGAGAACCAAGGGTTCCGCGAACTGTACGCTCATCTCGCCTCCTTATGCGGATTCCACTATACAACCGTACTCGGAGTAGAGTAAACGACATGGGAGCCGGACTTGAGGGAATCATGAAATCGATATATAGTCCATCATCCCGTCCGATGGAGCGATCCATGACCTTCCAGGAAGTGCGAGAAGCCGCGAAACCGAAGATCGGGCCCCGATGCCGGGTCTGCCCGGAATGCAACGGCGTCGCCTGTCGCGGAGAGATCCCCGGTCCCGGCGGAAAGGGGACGGGAGCGGGATTCATCCGCAATTACCAGGAACTCCGAAGGATCCGCCTGGCCATGGACACGATCTATCAGCCCCGGGAGGTATCCACGGAAGCCCGCCTCTTCGGACGGACCTTCCTCCTGCCCGTATTCGCGGCGCCCATCGGGGCGGTCAACCTGCACTACAACGACCTGTACACCGACGGCACCTACTCCGCCGCGGTGGTGAGCGGCTGCGCCGCGGAAGGCACCGCGGCCTTCACGGGAGACGGCCCCAAGGATCCCGCCTTCTTCGAGCCCCTGGAGGCGATCCGCGCTGCCGGCGGCATCGGCATCCCGACGATCCAACCCTGGGGAGTCCGGGAGGTGGTCGAGCGGGCGAAGAAAGCCGAGGACGCGGGAGTCTTCGCCCTGGCCATGGACATCGACGCGGCGGGCCTCACGGTCCTGGCGGCCATGGGAAAGCCCGTGGCCCCGATGCCCGTGGAAGAGATTTCCCGGATCGTCGAGAGTCTCCGGGTGCCGTTCATCCTGAAGGGGATCATGACCCCCGAGGGGGCGCGGAAGGCCGTCCGGGCCGGCGCCCGGGGCATCGTGGTATCCAACCACGGGGGTCGCGTGCTGGACGAGACCCCTTCCACCATAGAGGTCCTTCCCGAAATCGTTCGAGCCGTTGGAGGAAAAATCACGATCCTGATCGACGGGGGGTTCCGCACCGGGCTGGACGTGTTCAAGGCCCTGGCTTTGGGGGCCGACGGCGTCCTGATCGGCCGGCCCTTCGCCTACGCCGTCTACGGAGGAGGCGCGGAGGGTGTATCGACCTACCTGCGCAAGGTGCGGGCGGAACTGGAGGAGGCCATGCTCATGACCGGGGCCGCCGTGCTTTCCGAGATCGACGCCTCCAAGGTCTCCCGCCCGGCCACGCCGGGCGGCCCTTCCTAGACGGGAAGGGTCCTGCGCCAGTATTCCACGGCCCGCTCCGGGAGGAATCCGAGCTTCGTATAGACGTGGAGCGCGTCCGCGTTCCGGCTTTCCACGTCGAGGGTCATGCCGTAGCCCTCGGATTCCAGCGTCCGGACGATGCGGGCCAAGAGGCCTTGGGCGTACCCGCGGCCGCGAAGGTCCGCGGCCGTGACGAGGCCGTTTATGGAGACCTCCCGCCCCTGGAATCCCAGGGAACAGGCCCCGGCCATGCGATCCCCCAGGAACGCCGCGTAGACCTGCCGCTCCGGCGAGGCGAGGGTCGCCCGCTCGAAGGCCTCCGTCTCCTCCCGGGAATCGCCGAACGCCCCGGATCGCAGGTCCACGAGATCCTCCAGGGATTCTGATCCAACCCTTCGGATCTCCAGATCCCGGTCGGGGACCTCCGGGCAGGGATCCGCATACCGCAGGGTATACTCGGTATACTCGTACGTCCCGCCCAGGCGGGCGGCGGCCTCCTTCCCG
>JAAYUR010000076.1 GCA_012517645.1 Treponema sp. | reverse complement strand
GCGACCGCAAGGGATCGCATAGCCAATTTAAAAGTGACCGACTTTTTCAAATCGGCTCGTATGTCCCGGGACAGGTCGGAAGCTCTCCTCCGCCCCGTCCCCGCCGCCCGGGCCCCGATCCGGCGGCCATCCCGACTCCGGAAGAGGCGTCATGTCCCGATATATTCGCCCGATGCAACGTATGAGAGTTCTGACAACGGCCGTGCTGTCCCTCATGATCCTGTCCTCCTGCGCCGCGGGACTGACCCTGGCCGTCCAGCCTGACGGGTCCGGCACCCTGGCCGTGGACGCCCGCATCCCCGACACGACGGCCGCCCGCCTCCGGTCCTACGCCTCGGCACCGGGCGCGACGCCTCCGGCGAACGCCCCCCTCTTCGATGCCGCGGTGATCCGCAGGGAAGCCGGGCAACGTGGCCTGACCTCGGTCAGCGCGGACACCCCGTCCCCGAACCGCTTCCGCGGTACTTTTTCCTTCCGGAGCCTGGAGTCCGTAGCCGCGGCCCCCGGGCTTTCGGAGACGGGGGCCCTGCGGGTGGAGACCAAGGAAGGCGTCACCTCCGTATACGTCCGGCTTTCCCGGGACAACGCCCGGGCCCTGCCCCTCCTGTTCCCGGGGCTGGATCCCTACATACTTGAGGCCCTCTCTCCCCCGGCCCTGGATCCCTACCCCGTGAAGGCCTCGGAATACCGGGAAATGCTCCAAGCCCTCCTGGGCTCGGCGTCCCTTGAGGAGTTGGAATCCGCGGAAATCCGGCTCCAGGTCCGTTCGCCCGGTCCCATCGTACGCCACGGAGGGGGCTCTGTCTCCGACCGGACCTTCACCGCGGTCCTGAAGCTTATGGATCTCCTGACCCTGGAAAAGCCGATCGAGTTCTCCGTCGGCTGGAAGTAGCGCGCCCGGGCCTCCTGGACAGGCGCCGCACCCTGGGCTACCATTCCCGGCATGAAAGGCGTCATCGTAGCCGCGGGGTACGGCACCCGCTTCCTGCCGGTCACCAAGTCGGTCCCCAAGGAGATGCTCCCCCTATTGACCAAGCCCAGCATCGCCTTCGTGGTGGAGGAGTTCGCGGCCTCGGGAATACGGGACATCCTGATCCTCACGAGCCGACGCAAGAAGGTTCTGGAGGATTACTTCGACCGGGACCCCGAGCTGGAAGGGGTCTTCAAGGCCGAGGGCGCGGAGGGCAAGCTCGCACGGATAGCCCCGCCGGAGGTCAACGTCTCCTTCGTCCGCCAGCCCGAGATGCGGGGTACGGGCCACGCCCTGCTCCAGGCCGCACCCTGGCTGGGCGGCGAGCCCTGCGTGGTGGCCTATCCGGACGATCTCCATTTCGGCACGCCGCCCTTGGCCCGCCAGCTCATGGACGTGTACGAACGCACAGGCTGCTCCGTGCTCTCGGCCCTCCACGAGCCCGGGGACGTCTCCCGCTACGGCGTCATCGACCCCGCCCCGGACGGCGTCCATGTACGGGGATTCGTGGAAAAACCCGCGCCCGGGACGGAACCCAGCCATGAGATCTCCCTGGGCCGCTACCTCTATACCCCGGAGTTCTTCGATGCCCTCGCGGAGGGTTGGAAAAACCATTCGGGAGGCGAGTACTACCACGCCTACGCCCTGAACAGGCTCATCGCGGAGGGGAAGGTCGCCTGGGCGGCCGTCTCGGGCACCCGCATGGACACCGGTGACCCCGCCGGGTTCCTGGACGCCCTTCTGCGGTACGCCTGGGAGGATCCCGCGTACCGGGGGGTCCTGGAATCCTTCTATCGGGAAAAATCTTCGCAGCCGCCCCGCTGATTCGGGGCGAAGGAGGAGCCGTGAAGGTGGTTCTGGTCCGAATACAGGTCAAGCCGGGCGCCGAGGAAGCCTTCCTGGCCGCCACGTTGGAGAACGCCCGGGCGTCCAACCGGGAACCCGGGGTGGCCCGGTTCGATGTGCTCCGGGACGCGGACGACCCCTCCCGCTTCCTCTTGGTGGAGGCATACCGGGACGAGGAAGCCCCGGCCCGGCACAAGGAGACCGCCCACTACCTGAAATGGAAGGAGACCGCGGAGCCCCTGATGGCGGGGGAACGGACCCGGGAGTTCTATGAAGGAGTCTTCGTGCCTGAAAGGGATCCCCGTTGACCTGGGGATTCTCCGGTCCCGGGGAGATCCTTTTCGGCGAAGGCGCGATCCGGGAGCTCGGGAACCGCGCCGCCGCCTTGGGCTCCCGGGCCTTCGTGGTGACCGGCCGGGATTCCGGCCGGGCCGCCGTCGCCCTGGACTCCCTGCGGGCGGCGGGACTGGCCGTGTCCGCCGTTCCCGCGCCCGGCGAACCCACCTTTGAAGTACTGCGATCCGCCCTGGCCGAGGCCCGGAGCTTCGCGGGCCTGTCCCGGAACGGAGAACCCGGATCGGGCTCGGACTCCGAGGGCAGGCAAGCCGGGCCGCCCCCCGGAATCGTGGTGGTCGGATTCGGGGGCGGCAGCGCCCTGGACCTGGCCAAGGCCTTGGGCATCCTCCTATCGAATCCCGGGGACCCCCTTTCCTACGCCGAGGTGATCGGAGCAGGAAGGCCCTTTCCGGCGCCCTCGGTACCGGTGATCGCCGCGCCGACCACCGCGGGCACCGGCAGCGAGGCCACCCGGAACGCGGTTTTCGCGGAACCCTCCCGGGGGGTGAAAGTTTCCCTCCGATCCCCGTACATGTACCCCCGCTTGGCCCTGGTTGACCCGGAACTCTGCCTGGGCCTCCCGCCGGAACCCACCGCCTACACGGGCATGGACGCCCTGACCCAGGTCCTCGAACCCTTCGTCTGCCTGAAGGCGAATCCCGCGACCGACGCCCTTTGCGCCTCCGCCCTGGCTGAGGCGGCTCCGGCCCTGCGCCGGGCTTTCCGGAACGGCGGGGACCGGGCGGCTCGATCGGCCCTGTCCCGGGTCTCCCTGTTCAGCGGCCTGGCCCTGGGAAACGCGGGGCTCGGAGTCGTCCACGGCCTGGCCGCCCCCCTGGGCGGACGCTTCCCGGTGCCCCACGGGGCCGCCTGCGCGGCCCTCCTGGCGCCGGCGACCCGGGCCAATATCCGCGCCCTGGGGGATCGGGATCCCCGCGGCCCCGCCTTGGAACGCTACGCCCGGGCGGCCCGCCTGGTGACCGGAATCGCCGGGGCCGGGCCGGAAGACCTGCCGGCCGCCCTGGCGGACCTGGCCGCGGACCTGGGCATCCCCGGCCTGTCCTCCTGGGGGGTTCGGGAAACCGATCTGGAGTCCCTGGCGACGGACGCTGCCGCCTCGAACTCCATGAAGGCGAATCCGATCGCCCTTACGAAAGCCGAGATCGAGGGGATTCTCCGGGAGGCGCTGTGAGGCCGGGAACGAACCCGGCTTCGCGCCAGGCTTCGTGACACTGAGGACAGGCGTCGAGACACCCTAGACCAACAACCCCAAAGGGACTATTATTAAGCATAAGCTCATTACGAAGGATGCGCCATGAACGAGGAACAATCCGAGAAAACCCCGAATCCCCGCATCTCCCGGGTCGTCGGGGTAGCCAGCGGCAAGGGAGGGGTGGGCAAGTCCACCATCGCCGTCCTCCTGGCCCAGGCCTTCGCGGCCCGGGGACTTCGGGTAGGGATCCTGGACGCGGACATCACGGGCCCCAGCGTCCCCCGGCTTCTGGGCGTGGATTCCTTCCGCGCCGAGGCGGATGACGGCAAGCTCGTCCCGATCAAGTCCGACGAAGGGATCGAGGTCATGTCGATCAATTTCCTGATCGACGAGGAGACCCGGCCGGTCATCTGGAGGGGTCCCCTACTGTCCCAGGCGGTCAAGCAGTTCTGGACCGACACGGCCTGGGGCGACCTGGATCGGCTGGTGGTGGACCTGCCGCCGGGCACGAGCGACGTCATGCTCACGGCCCTCCAGAGTCTTCCCTTCGACGGGCTCGTATTCGCGGCCACGCCCCAGGATTTCGTATCCATGATCGTGGCCAAGGCGGTACACATGGCCGGCCAGACGAACACCCGGGCCTTGGGCCTGGTGGTGAACATGGAGTCCCTGGTCTGCCCGCACTGCGGACAGGAGATACCCCTCTTCTCGGGGGAGAACTCCGATGCTCCCGACCTGGGCATGCCCATCCTGGCCCGGATCCCCTGGAGGGCGGACCTGGCCCGGAAACGGCATCTACTTTGGGACGGCCTCTCCGAGGAGGTTCGCAGGTCCGCCTCGGACCTTGCCGAGGGCGTGGAGGCGACGCTGGCCCGGGCGGAGGCCCGATAGGCATGCCCCGCCCCGTCTCGGAACGCCTCGTCCGGGGTTGGCCCCGGTCCCGGGCCTTCAAGCCCGCGGGAATACCTCTTCGAGAGCTCGAGACCGTCACCCTCACCCTGGACGAGCTCGAGTCTGTCCGCCTCGCGGACCTTGAGGGGCTCTACCAGGAGGCCGCGGCCGTCCGCATGGGCGTTTCCCGGCAGACCTTCGGACGCATCGTCGACACCGCGCGCCGCAAGATCGCGGACGCCCTGGTGAACGGAAAGGCTATGGAAATTGATGGAGGAATCGTACAGATGGCCGACACGGAATTGAACGAGTACAGGATCGCCGTCCCCACCCGGAACGGAATGGTGGACCCCCACTTCGGGTCCTGCAAGGGCTTCACCCTCTTCGACGTCAAGGACAAGGCGGTGGTCAAGGAAGAGTTCTTCCCCGCCCCGGAGGGCGCGGGCTGCAAGAGCGCCGCCGCCTCGACCCTGGCCAAGGCGGGGGTCCGGGTGATGCTGGCGGGAGGCATGGGTGAGGGGGCCGTGCGGGTGATGGCCTCCTTCGGGATCACCCCGGTACGCGGCGTATCCGGTCCCGTGCGCGCGGCCGCGGAGGCATGGGCGGCGGGGCGTCTCTCCGACTCCGGAGAGGTCTGTTCCCACGACCACGAAGGCCACGACTGCGCCCACCATTCCTGAGAAACCCCGGGCAACGCGGAAATTCTTCGCTCGGGCGTATGTCCGGGCCGGAAGCCCTCCCGCCCCGGGTCCCGGAAAAACCCAGACCCTTGCGGCGGCGGTCCGGGCGTAGGCCTTGGCGAGCTGGCACTACGCCGGGGGCTCCGGGTGGGCTTCGCGTTCTAGAAGGACATTTCCCCGGAATTAACCACGGAGAGCACGGAGGGCACGGAGGAAGAGAAAAGAAGAGGAGAACAAGACAGGATATCAGGATCCTACAGGATCGACAGGATAGGGAGTATACTATCTTCGGTCCAGAATTGTGCAGATCACATCCTGTTCATCATGGATATCCTATTATCCTGTCTCCTTCTTAGCCCTTCCCTCCTCCTTCTTCACCGTGTACTCCGTGTCCTCCGTGGTGCGTCCGAAAATGTAAATTCTTGTTATGTTAGTCTTTTTCAAAACTCAGGGGTTTTGAAAAAGCTACCTTGAAACTTGCGATTGGGCGCAGCGGTTGCAACGCAACCGCAAGCAATCGCAAAGCCAATTTCAAAAGTGACCGACTTTTGAAATTGGCTCATGTTACATTCCGTACGGGAACAGCGCGCCCTGCTT
>JAAYUR010000220.1 GCA_012517645.1 Treponema sp. | reverse complement strand
TCTTGGGTATCACGATGACTCCGTCCACCACGTACCAGGCTTGGTACTCTCCGTCCTTCCTCTCCATCGCGTCGATGCCGATCCGGCAGTTTTCCCCGATCCGGGCGTTCTTGTCGACTATGACGCCCTTCAAGATGCACCCGTGTCCGATTCCGATGTTCGGGATCCCCCTACGGGCGTTTTCGGCCTTCTGCTCGTCGGACTCATAGTAGTCCGCCCCCATACAGATAGTGCCGTCCAGGTTGGCTCCGGTTTCGATGATCGTCCGGATTCCGACGATGGATCGGGATATGCTTGCGTTCGTGATGATGCAACCATCCGCCGTCAGGGTTCGATCCAGGGTACAGTAATTGATTTTCGAGGCGGGCAGATTGCGCCGATGGGTGAAGATCGGTTTCTTCTCGTCGTAGAAATTGAAGGGCGGGTTGATTTCCGTAAGGTCGAGGTTGGCGTCGTAGAAATTCCGGATCGTTCCGATGTCCTCCCAGTAACCGTTGAAAATATAGGCGTTCACGGGGTTCTCGGAGAGCACCTTGGGAATGACCTCCTTCCCGAAGTCCATAAGTTCGTTGTCCAGGCTGGATTCCATCAGGCTCGCATCGAAAATATAGATACCCATGGATCCCAGGTAATCTTTCCCGCCTGAACGGCGGTCTTCCATGAGTTCCCGGGGAATCTTGAAGTCCGATATGTCTTTAACCGGTCCCGGCTTCTCCTGGAACTCCACGATCCGGTGCTTCTTGTCCACCTTCAGGATGCCCAGGGCTGAGGCCGCTTCCCGGGTCACCGTGGTACAGGCGATCGTGAGCCCGCATCCGGACTCGACATGTTTCCGGAACATGTCGTCCAAGTCCATCCGGTACAGCTGGTCCCCGGAGACGATCAGGTAGTGAGTTGGATTTTGGGTACGGAAATGGATAAAGTTTTTCCGGACCGCGTCGGCGGTGCCTTCGTACCATCCCGAATGGGTAAGGGTTTGCTCGGCCGCCATGATCTCCACGAAGCCGTCCGAAAAGTCATCGAACATATAGGTACGCGCCACATGGAGGTGCAGGGACGCGGAGTTGAACTGGGTCAGAACGTAGATCTGCTTGAACCCGGCGTTGATGCAATTGGAGATGGGAATATCCACGATGCGATACTTGCCCCCGAAGGGTACGGCCGGCTTGGAGCGGTCCTTCGTAAGAGGATACAGTCGGGTTCCCTTTCCGCCTCCCAACACGATGGCCAATACCTTGGACACGATGGACTCCTTTCCTGTTCTGTTTCCGTATTTCGTTTATAGAACACCCTTCGTATGGTAGTATAAATCATGAATCCCGATCCTGCCATCCGGGTATTCGAGAGAATTCTCGCGGATCCCGATATCGCTCCCTGTGTAACCCGGGTCGAGAGACTTCCCGAAGTCCCGGGCTCCTATGCTTCCCTCCCCGAGGATCTTGACTCCCGCCTGGCGGAAGCCTTGGAGAGCAAGGGCATCACCCGTCTATATACCCACCAGAAAGCATCGTGGGAACTGGCCCGGAAGGGCCGGAACTTCGTCGTCGTGACCCCGACGGCCAGCGGCAAGACCCTCTGCTACAATCTCCCGGTCGTTCAGGCCCTCCTGGAGGATCCCTCGGCGCGGGCCCTGTACCTCTTCCCGACCAAGGCCCTCTCCCAGGACCAGCAGGCGGAGCTGAACGAGGTTGCCCTGGGCGGGAGCCTTCCGGTGAAGATCGCCACCTACGACGGGGATACACCCGGTTCCGTACGGGTTTCCGCCCGGGACACGGGGCGAATCGTCATCACCAATCCGGATATGCTCCATTCCGGCATCCTCCCCAACCACGCCAAGTGGTCCCGGTTCTTCTCGGGACTGCGGTACGTGGTCGTGGACGAGATGCACGGGTACCGGGGCATCTTCGGAAGCCATGTCGCCAACGTGATCCGTCGGCTAAAACGGATCGCAGACTTCTACGGCTCGAAACCCTCGTTCATACTCTGCTCCGCAACCATCGGTAATCCCCGGGAGCTTGCGGAACTGCTGGTGGAGGAGCCCGTCCAGGCGGTCACGGAGAACGGGGCGCCCCGAGCGGAAAAGCTGGTGGTTCTATATAATCCGCCCCTTGTCGATCCCGTACAGGGAATCCGAAAGAGCACCGCCACGGAATCCCAAAAGTTGGCCGTTAGGCTTCTTCGAGCCGGAGTCAAGACGATACTCTTCGCCCGGTCGCGGCTTAGGGTCGAACTGATCGCGGGGTATATAAACCAGGAGCTCCGGAACATCTATACCGACAACGATGGAGTCGTCGTCGAACCGTACCGATCGGGGCTCCTGCCCACGGAGCGGAGAGCCATCGAGCGGGGACTCCGGGAAGGCACCGTGCACGGAGTCGTGTCCACGAACGCCCTGGAGCTGGGAATCGACATAGGAGGCCTGGACGCCGCCATCATCGCGGGGTTTCCCGGTAGTTTCGCGAGCTTCTGGCAACAGTCCGGACGTGCCGGCCGCAGGGCTGGACTTTCCGCGGCGTTCTTTGTGGCCTCCTCCAATCCGCTGGACCAGTACATCATCGCGCACCCGGAGTACTTCCTGGGTGTTTCCCCGGAATCCGGGAGGGTGGATCCCGCCAATCCCTACGTCTACATGGATCATGTCAAATGCGCCGCCTTCGAACTGCCCTTCGAGGAGGGCGAGACGTTCGGCCCCGACATCGAGGAAGCCCTGGCCTTCCTGGCCGAGGACGGCATCGTACGGAAGGCCGCCGGCCGATGGCACTGGTCTTCCGCGGGCTATCCCAGCGAATCCGTGTCCCTACGCTCCGCGGCTTCCGACAATGTCGTGATCGTGGATGCCACGGAGGGGCGGAACCGAGTGATCGGGGAGATGGACCGCCCGAGCGCAAAGGAACTGATCTACGATGACGCGGTGTACATCCATAGAGGCCGGCAGTACGTGGTCTTGAAGCTGGACCTGGAGAATCGCCTCTGCAAGGTGGAGGAGAGAGAGGTCAACTACTATACGGATGCCGTGGTCAAGACGGACATCAAGGTGCTGACCGAAGACGCCCGTGGGGATACGGGAACCGCATCCTGGGTCCTAACGGACATTCTGGTTCGCTCGGAGGCGGAAAAATTCAAAAAGCTCCGTTTCCATACCCATGAGAACATCGGGTATGGGGATATCCATCTTCCCCCTGAGGAGATGCAGACCAGGAGCCTGGCCTTGTTGTTTCCTCCGGGATCCTCCATGGGGACAGAGCTCGAAAAAGGGGACGTCGCATTCCGGGCGGCCGTACTTTCCGGAACCTCCTATCTTATACGCAGGATCGCCCCGATGTTCCTCATGTGCGATCCCCGGGATATCGGAGCCGCCGAACGGGTTCGGGACGATCATTTCAAGGTTCCCTGCTTGTACCTCTATGACAAATACCCCGGCGGGACCGGTCTTACGGAGGCTCTGCGGGGGATTCTACCGGCGGTGTTCCGGGCGGCGCACGATTCCGTCGAGCTCTGTCCCTGTGCGAGCGGATGTCCCTCCTGTATCGGGGTGGATCATTCAGACGGACGGACCGCCTTGGACGGCCGAGAGGTCAAAGCGGGTGTCCGACGGCTTCTGGCGGCTTCCGTCTAGGCTCATGGCCGAGAACTTAAGATCCAGACTGGGGAGGGCGCGGGATGTAGCCCGCGCGGTCCGGTATACCCATCCGGAGTC
>JAAYUR010000210.1 GCA_012517645.1 Treponema sp. | reverse complement strand
CTTCAAGCGGATCCCGAGGCGGCGGTCCGCGCCTTGCAGGAGAAGCGGAGGATCCGAATCCTGCGTGCCAATCCCGACCCGATCGTCGATCCGATCCGGGAGATCCTGTTCACCTCCAACATCCTGCTTACGATACCTTCATCTCCGGCTTCCCTGGAAAAACTGGACCTGGACGAGGGCTGGAAGGATCGCATACGGGCCGCCGGGTCGGAACGCCAAGCCTTCTTCTACGACCACCCCGTCCACATCGGGGAACCGCCGGAAAGCAACGAGATCGTGTACGGGCTTCGGGGACTGGACCGGGCGATCGAATGGGAGAAGGCCGCCGGAGGGGCCGGGGCGCGGGACAAGGCCGCCGTCGTGCTTTCCGTGTCGGTCACCCACATGGGGCTTCGGGAGGCCGCCGGAGCCTATATACGATCCCTCCTGGCCGAGGCACCCCCGCTCCGGCATCTTCGGGTGTACGTCTTCACGGAACTCGACTGCATTCGCCTGGTGCGGGAAGCTCTGTCCCCCTTCCTGTCCCCCGGGCCCCTCGGCGACAGCGGGGAAACGAACCGCCGGATCCTCGAGGTGTTCGGGGCGGACGGCGAGTACGGCCGGCATTACAGCTTCCTCAAGGCGATCGCTCCCTTCTGGCGGCTCTTCGTGGATCCCGCCGTCAAAGCCACTTTCAAGATCGATTTGGACCAAGTCTTCCCCCAGGAGGCCCTGGTCCGCGAGTCCGGGGCCTCGGCATGCGGGCACTTCCGATCTCCCCTCTGGGGCGCCCTGGGGCGGGACGCGGAGGACCGGCCCGTCGAGCCGGGCATGATCGCGGGAGCCCTGGTCAACGAGAAGGACATCGGCCGGGGTCTCTTTACGCCCGACGTGACACCCCCGGAGTCCGTTCCCGCCGGGGAAGCCTCGGTGTTCTACAACCGGGTGCCCATGGCTCTCAGCACCCGGGCGGAGATGATGGCCCGATACGGAGCCGGGGAGGACCTGGACGGGACCCGTACCTGCCTCCAGCGGTTCCACGTTACCGGAGGAACCAACGGGATTCGGGTGGAAGCCCTGCTCCGGCACCGCCCCTTCACGCCGACATTCCTGGGCAGGGCGGAGGACCAGGCTTACATCCTGTTGGTCCTTTTCAAGGGGGACGGCCCCTTCCTCCGATATCTCCACGAGCCGGGACTGATCATGCGGCACGACAAGGAAGCCTTCGCTGGACCCTCCATCGAGGCGGCCCGCTTGGGCCGCTTCGTGGGGGACCTCGCCCGGGCTTACTTTTTCAGCCGGTACGCGGAAGCGGTGCCCTGGGGATTCGAGGCCACGAAGGCTCAGCTCGATCCGTTCACCGGCTGCTTCATCACCCGCATACCCTGGACGCTTCAATACCTGCGGCTCTGCCTGAAGGCGACCGAGACGGTCCGTTCCGGGGCGACCGCGGAAGCCCGGGCCCTCGTATCCCTTGCGGCGGAAAGGCTGTCGCCCCTGCTGGACGCGGATGAAGGGAAGGCTCCCTCCGTCCGGGAGCGTTGGTCAGGCGAGGCCGCCGCGTGGGACGGGTACTACGATGCCTTGGGAGCCGCCGAGAGCCGGACCGCGAAGGCCCGGCTCTCGGTCGGAAGGAGGCTCGTGCGGCCGTGCCGGGTGAGGTGAGCCGGATCCGCTGGACCGTCGCCACCCCTGCCCGACCGATCGCCTGTTCTCCTTTACCCCCCGGTGTCCCGACTCCTGAGTCCGGAGTCTTGATGATTCAGTCCACCAGGTACTTCACCATCATCGACGAGAACAGCTCCAGGGCGGTATCGATCCCCTCCAGGCCCGGCCGGATCCCGCCGTCGGCCCCGTCCACCGAGCCGATCTCGAGCTCCGCCCGGTAGACGACCGAGGGCTGGCCGTTCACGCCGGCGTTCTTCTTGGTGAAGGTTTCGTTCCAATCGTAGGAGCGGTTTGTCTCCAGCATCACCACGTAGGTTCCCGCGGGCAGTCGGGAGGCGATCCCGTTGCCGTAGACCACCGAGGACCCGACGGTGGTCGGGGAGGATACGGCATCCGCGGATCCGGACTTCCGGGCCGACCACACCGGCAGGGCTTCGGGCCGCCCGGTCTTGGGGGCCGCCCTGTACTTCCCCGTCACGGCCAGCTCGGTCACGTAGAGGGTGTCCAGGAAGCGTCCGTCGGGAGTCTCGATCCAGGCGGCCACCTGGGGCCAGACCGTATATTCGATCCACATCACCTTCATGTCCTTCGCGTAGTGCGGACCCGGTTCCAGCCGGAGCTCGAGGCGCGGCCCCGAGACCGCCCCGGGCTTGGGCTCAGGCAGCGCGGCGGGCTCGCCCGCGCAGGCCGCCAT
>JAAYUR010000030.1 GCA_012517645.1 Treponema sp. | reverse complement strand
GGCTTCTGGGCCTCCCTGAGCCGGGGCCGGGACGACTACCTGCATTTCCTGAAGTCCGTGCTCTACGAGGAAGCCCAGATCGGGGACTGCATCCTGGTCGGCCGGGGCGGAATGGGGATCTTCACCGGGGTTCCGGGGGTGATCGCCGTCCGGCTAACCTCGCCCCTGCCCGTCCGGATCGAGCGGATCAAGAAGTTCTACAACTGCGACGAGCGCCACGCCGAACAGCTGGCCCGGCAGAGCGACAACGACCGGGACGGATTCCACCGGTATTTCTTCAACCTGGATTGGAGGGACCCGGTCAACTACGACATGGTGCTGAACACGGGCCTCGAGCATCCCGCCACGGTGGCCCAGATCATTAACCAGTACCGGTTGCTGACCATCACCGCGGAGCTGGAATCCCGGTGCGGCCAACGCCTCCGGGAGCTTTCCCTCGGGCAAAAGGTCGTCACGGCCGTCCTGTTCGACAAGGGGATATCCATCCATTTCCTGGAAGCGGACGTCAAGGGGGACCTGGTCACCTTGCACGGAGTCGCCAACACCCAGCAGACGATCGACGCGGCCGTAGCGGCGGCCCACGAGGTTCCCGGTGTGGGGCACGTGGAGAGCGCCATCCAGGTTGTTCAGGAATATACGGTCATGCCCTGACGGGCATGACCGTGAGCGGAATGTCCCCGCGGGACCTTCCGGCTGCCCGGAACGGGTTGTCCGGCCGAATTTGGGTTGCGCGGCCGCCCGGGCGGGGGTATCCTGAGGCATGCACCTTCTCACGGGATTCCACGCCATCGAGGAGGCCTTGAAGCGGGGCCGGATCCGGGGATATCTGAGGGTGTCCGGGACCGGTCCCCGGATCAAGCGCATCCTGGAGCTGGCGGACAGGATCGGCGTCCGAATCGAGACGGCCAAGCCCGCGGAACTGGACGCGATCGCCCCGGACAACCGAGGCGTCGTCCTCGCTCTGGAAGGCGACTTCCGCCCCTCCAACGATGCGGACCTGGACGAATTCCTGGAAAAGCTCTCCAAGCCCGAATCCCTGGTGCTCCTTCTGGACCATGTCACGGATCCCCACAACTACGGGGCCATCCTCCGGTCCGCGGACGTGCTGGGCGCGGACCTGGTGATCGTGCCCGAACGGCGGAGCGCCCACGACACGGACACCGTGGCCCGCGCCTCCGCGGGTGCCCTGGCCTGGGTGCCCGTGGCCGTGGTGCCCAACCTGGTTCGGGCCCTGACGTCCCTCCAGGAGAACGGATTCTGGGGCTACGCCGCGGACCTGGAGGGGGTCCAGATCGACCAGGCCAAGTTCCCGGAGCGCACCGCCATCGTCCTGGGCAGCGAGGGCTACGGCGTCTCCCGCCTGCTCAAGGAGACCTGCGACGGCGCGGTCAGCATACCCAAGAGGGGCAATGTGGAATCCCTGAACGTCTCCGTCGCCGCGGGGATCGTGATGTGGGAGTACCGGCGGCGGTACCCCGATTGACCGGGCCCCGCGCCGTCTAAAGGTCCCAGATCTCCCCGAACTCGTGCTCCCGGTCGCAGTACAGACAGGTGAACGTCCTCTCCCCGGTGCGGCGGAACCGGGCGGGCGCCCCTTCCTGATGGGAGGGGTGGGAGACGCAGGCTTCGTTCTTGCAGGAGATCTGCTCGAAGTTGTAGATCCGGGGAGGCATGGCCAGGCGGTATTTCTTGAGCACCCGGGAGTCCTTGATCAAGTTCAGGGTGCAGCCCGGGGCTATGGCCCCGAGCTTCTTGAGGTCCCGGCGGTCGAAGGACAGGATGTCCGGCAGGGAGAGGATCCCCTTGTAGATGTCCGGGCCCGCGTTGGAATGGTAGACTCCGTGGGAGGATCGTACGTCCAAGCCTAGGATGCGGCGGATCTTGTCCAGGGTGTCCCAGATCTCCCGGACGGGCCGGCCCGCGGCCACGTGGTCGATGACGATCCCGTTCTCCACGGGCTTGATGCCCACCTTGTATTCCGGCCTGACCCGGGCGCTCACGGGAGCCTCGGTTACGAAATCCTCCTCGAAGCGCAGGGGCTCCTTGGGCTCGCCCCGGAAATCACCGCCCAGGGCCCCGGCCACCATCCCCAATAGGGCGATGCGGACATAGTAGCCGTTGGCGGACTGGGCGTCCCAGCCGTTCAAGGGAAGTTCGTCCAGGAAGGTCGGGATGACCGGAGCCTTGCGATCCCGGGGCAGGGGGTGGTAGAACCGGGTTCCCTCGGGCAGGAGGCTCATCATGTCGGGACGGAAGGTGACGGCGCGGCGGAGCTCCGCGGCCCGGTCCAGGACCCGCTCCCCCATCCGCTCCAGCTGCAAGCGGGTGTAGTACCAGATCGGGGCGACCCGGCCGGAGACCAAGTACTCGTCCAAGGATTCGAAGGCCCGGACCTCGAAGCCCGCGGCCTTCATCCGTTCCACGTACACCGGAGGCATGGACAGGAGCTCCGGAGCCACCAGGTCCACGGACACCTCCTTGAAGACCCGCAGGCCCTCGGCCTTGGAATGGACGGTCCGGCCGTGCCAGAGATCCCCCACCAGGGCAATGTGGATCCGGGAATCGTCCCCGCCCAGCTGTTCCAGGAAGGTGAACTCGTCCAGGAACTCCTGGGTGGGGTGTTCGTGCTTGCCGTCCCCGGCGTTCAGGAAGGCGGGCTTGGGGAAACCGGCCGCCTCGCAGTACGCGCCCACGGAGGAATCGAGCCAGCGGCAGACCCCCTCTAGACCGGAGCGGATGACGAAGCAGGACTCGGGGGCGTAACCGACCAGCATCTTGACCGCGTCCGAGAGGCTCTCGTTCTTGGCGAAGGAGGATGTGGCGGCGTCGAACATGTTGACCCGGCACCCGTGGAACTCCGCGGCGTTCCGGAAGGATTCCCGAGTGCGGGTGGAGTTCTCCAGGAAGATCAAGTAGGTCTGGTAGTCCTGATCGGAGATCCGGAACCGGTGCGGATCCCCTCCCGAACGGATCGTGTTCTTGATTTCCCGAGCCAAGGCGTAGAGATACCTCTGCTCGTCCCCCGATAGATCCCCCACCACCGAAATGGTCCTGCCCCGGAAGGGCCCCGTCCGTTCCACCCTCGTCCTCCTTGTCTTCTCGCCGATCCGCATATAAAAAAACTGTTCCGAAAGCCCGGATGGGCTTTCGGAACAGCTGGTTCCAGGCCGGCAGGTTCCGACGTTCTCCACGAGAAGGTCGAAACCCGCGAGGTGGGTCCGATACGCAGGATACGCATCGGACTCACCGGCATCCGCCCGTCGATCACCTTCGGATCTCCTTGATGGTTTTCAGATCCGCCTTGTTCAACAGGACCAGACCTCCCCCCGCTCCGGCCACGACGAAGCCCTCGGGCAGGACCCGCAGGAAGGTGAAGGGGCTGACCGCGGTCTCGGACTTGAGCTTGAGCTCCAGGGTCGCGGGATCGAAGAGGCCGAGCACCCATTTCCCGCCGTCGGAGGCGACGGCCAGGACTCCGGCCCCCTCCTTCCAGACCCCCGTCTCGGGGTGGACGTCCACGGTACCGGTGACCTTGGCGGACAGGGTTTCCAGGTCCAGGAGCACCAGGCGCACGGCCCCGGACCCCTCGGCCCGGCCGGCCACGGCCACAAAGGCGCCGCCCAGATCCAGTAGGCTGTCCGCCCGAAGGGTGTTGATCTCCCCGGTCTTGAGATATTTGCCCCCCGCCAGGTCCACCAGGGCCAACCGCGCGTAGGGCCGGTTCGGGTCGACCAGGTCCAAGAGCACCGAGCCCCGGGGCGCTGCCTCGGCCTTGGCCGCGACTTCCTGGGCGATCTGGGCCTTCTGGTCCTCCGCCACGGCCTTCCGGTCCTCGGCGATCTCCGCCTCCTTGGCGGCCACGGCGGCCTCTTCCTTGGCGACCTCCTCCTTGGCGGCGGCCACGGCGGCTTCCTTTTCCGCCGCCGCCTTTTCCTGGGCGGCCACTTCCGCCGCCCGGCGGGTCAGCTCTGCTTCCTGCTCGGGCCCCTGGGCGGCTGCCTTGTCCTTCTCCAACTCCGCCCGGGCGGCCTCGGCCCGGGTTTTCTCGTCCGAGGCGGCCTTCTCCTCCCGGGCGACCCGGGCCTTGTCCTCTTCCAGCGCGGCCTTCTGCTCCGCGAGCTCCCGCTCCTTCAGATCCACCATCTCCCTGCGCTCCGGCAGGGCGGCGGTCCCGGATTCCTCCTTTAGGCTCTCCACCACGGTCTTGTCCGTGATGGGACCCGTGTCCACCCGGCCCGCGCTTCCCGCCCGGGCGGTGATGGGCAGCACGATGCGGCTGCGTCCGGGCCATTCGTCGTAGCGCACCGACAGCCCCGCGTTCTGGGCGCTCAGGTGCGTGAGGACCGCAGGTTTGTACGTCTTCCCGAAGTATTCCAGGTTGCCCCGGTACACGGCGTTGTAGACCGTGAGAAAGGTGGCCAAAAGGAAGCCGTCCGAGCGGGAATACCCGTAGGCCTCTTCCAGGTAGGCCCCCAGGATATGCCGGAGGTTGCGGATATGGTCCACCCCGGCGTCGGGCCCCAGGATGATGATGTCCGCGTCCAGGCCCGCGGCCGTCGAGGGATCGCGCACCCGGATGACCGAATACCGGGACTCCCCGCCCGCCCGGGTCGCCCCGGTCCTAACGGCCCTCCCGAGGGCGGCGCCCAAGCCCCGGATTTCGTCCAGGGTGTCGATCCGGGCGTGGGGCCCGACATAGTTGATGAACTCGATGGTCCTTCCGCCCACGGAGCGCAGCTCGTCCTCCGCCACGGTCTGGGCGGACAGAACCGCCCCGAAGGCCAGGAAGCTGAAAAGGGCCAGGACGGCGAGGGATTTTTTCACGATTCCTCCTAATTCAACGCACAGGCTCGGTGAGGCGACGGAGGGCGGCGAGGGCCCGGGACCGCACCGCGGGTCCGTAGGGCTTGTCCGCCAGCCGAAGGACCGCCCGAACCCCGCCGGTATCCGAAAGCTCGCCCAGGGCCCGGTAGATCCCCTCCACCGCGTCGATCGTGGCCAGGGCGCCGGGCTCGTCCAGGAAGAACTCCCGATCCGCGGCCCCCTGGAAGGCTCGAAGCGCTTCTCCCGTAAGGTCCAGACCGATCCTCCCGATCGCCCGGGCCGCGGAAGACCGGACCGAGGGTTCGGGATCCCGGAGGTAAGCCTCCGTGAGGACCGGCACCGCCCGGGGGGAACCCAGCATTCCCAGTATATCGCAGGCCAGCGCCCGGGGAAGGGCTCCCGAGGGCCGAGGCCCCGGGGGGGCCGAACCGCCGTACACGGAAGCCTCCCGGGCTCCGTATCCCAGGGCGACGGCGGAGCAGAACAGCAGGGCGTCCCCTTCCTCCGCTCCAATACTAGCGGATCCCAGGGATTTTTCAATACGCCGGAGCTCCCGGAGGGCGGCGTCGTCCCCGAACCCGGGGTTCCAGAACGCCTCCTCGTCCGCCCGGGCCCGGGCCGCGGAGAAGTCCACGTAGCCCGGGGCCGGAAGGGCGGGCTCCCCCAGGGGACCCTCGAAACGGTAGGCGTAAAGGATCCAGTCCTCTCCGGCGGAGAGAACGATGCCCGAAGCGGTCACGGCGGGCATCCGCGGCGCGTGTCGGAGCGCCAGGTCCCGATAGACCTGTCCGTCCTTGGCCAGACTGGCGACACCCCGGGGACCGAGAACTAGGACTCGTTGCGGAAAGACCCTGATCTCCCGGGCGTCCGGAACGCCGGTGTTCGCGACGGCACCCGGCCGGCCGTCGGCTCCCATGCGAACCACCTTCCCCCCGGCAAGGAGGAGCCAGGCCGCATCCCCGTCCCCGGCCGCGGCGAGGACCGGGGCGGCCAGGCGCGTCCGGAAAACCTCCCGACCCTCCAAACCCCGGGCCAGCACGGTACCGTCCCGGTAGCCCAGGAGCAGGCCGTCCCCGAGGCCGCACCAGGCGGAGGGAGCTTCGGCGCCCGGCAGGGCGGCCAGGGGAGTGCCGTCCTCGGCGTACTCCAGGACGTTCCCGTCCCGGAGGGCCAGGGAGACTCGGGTTTTCCCTGAGGGCGTAAAGCGTACGACAGGCCCGGCCGCGATAGGAGCCGGAGGCTCCGCAAACCAAAGG
>JAAYUR010000012.1 GCA_012517645.1 Treponema sp. | reverse complement strand
TTTTCCTATCCATATCCTTGCTCCTGGCCGTGAGTCTTGCGGGACAGGACATCGTCACCGCGGAGCAGTACTTCGCCGAAGTCTCCGAGAGGTACGCCCAGATCGCGGATTACGAGGCCCGGATATCGATCCGGACCCAGAAAACGACCATGCTGGGCACGGTTTGGTACAAGGCTCCCAAGCTCCTTCGGATAGATTTCACCCAACCCGCGGACCAGGTGATCTGCTTCAACGGGGAGAACCTCGTGGTCTACGTCCCGGAATACCGGGCCGTGCTCTCCCAGTCGGTCTCCACCAGCGGTTCCGGAGGGGCCGGACTCGCCACAGCGGACGGTCTCCGCACCCTCCGCAGGAACTACACCGTGGCGTACGAGAAGAGTCCCGGCCCGGTTCCCCTGGAGGACGGCAGCCCCGAGATGGTCGTGAACCTGCTCCTTAACCGGCGGACCGTGGCGGAAGGGTTCCGCACCATCGTCCTGTCCGTCAACCCCGATTCCCGCATGATCCGCAGGATCTCGGGCGTCACGGTCTCCAATGAATCCTTCACCTTCGATTTTTCCGGAATCCGGACCAACCAGGGGATCCCGGAAACCCGGTTCGTCTATGACTCCCCCGCTTCCGCGAACGTATACAATAATTTCCTTTTTAAAACCGAAAACTGAACCACAGGAAGAACAGGTAGAATGCGATGATTTCCATCGGCGAACAGCTAAAAACGGCTCGGGAACGTACGGGGCTGGACCTGGATCGCATCAGCGAGGATACCAACATCGCCAAGCGCTTCCTGACCGCCCTGGAGGAGGAGAACTTCTCCGTCTTCCCCGGGGACCCCTACGTGATCGGATTTTTGCGGAACTACGCGGAATACCTCGGCCTGGACGCCCGGGAACTCATCAACGCCTTCAAGAACATACGCATCCAGGAACAGCCCGTACCCGTCGAATCCCTGATCCCCAAGCGGGGGCCTTCCCCCTGGGTTTTCGCCGGCGGGGGGGTCGCGGTACTGGCGATCGTGGCCGTCCTGGCCCTTGTCCTCGTACGAAAGGACACCCAAAAGGAAAAGGAGCTGACGGAAGCGGCCGTCCGCGCGCCCCGGGAATACACCTTGGAGGCCCCGGTCCTGGAAAAGAGGTTCTATGAGGGGGACACGGTACTCATTCCCCTGGGAGAGCAGAAATACCGCATCCTCGTGGCCAAGATCAGCGACCGGGTGGCCGTGGAATCCCCGATCGGCCGCGCCCTGTTCATGCTCGGGGAAAAGGGGACCCTGGACCTCGACCGGGACACGGTCCCGGAACTCCAGATCTTCGTGAACGACTTCCAGAAGGGAGACCCTTCCAAGGGCGCCCTGATCACCCTGAGCGCCCAGGGCGAACTCGCCGCGGCCCTGGCCGGGTCCGGCGGAGCCGGCGGGGCGGTCCCGGCGGAGGCCTCGGAGCCCGCGGCCCCGCCTTCGAGCCCCGCCGCGGTTCCGGCGGAGGCCCCGCTTTCCGGGGAACTGAAAACCACCGTGATCTTCGACAAGGTCCCTTCGCCCTTCCCCATCGTCCTGACTACGGTCTTCCGGAACTACTGCATGTTCCGGTACGAGGCGGATCGCAGGGAACGGGAAGAACGGTACTACCACAAGGGCGACCAGATCTCGATCAACGTCACGAACACGGTGAAGTTCTGGACTTCCAACGCCGCCGCATCCAAGACCACCGTCCAGGCTACGGGAGGGCGCTCCGTGGACCTGGACCTGGGGGGCCAGGGGGAAGTCGCGGTCAAACAGCTCCGTTGGGTCAACGCCGAGGGCGGCGGGTGGAACCTCGTCCTCGTGGACGTCCCGTAAAGGGTTCCCGTGAACCGTACATCCCTCGAAGCGCCTCCGGAGATCGCGGCCGAAGCGCCCCGTACCTTCTGGATAGACCTCCACGGCTGCGCGAAGAACCAAGTGGACGCGGAGGAGATCCGGGCGCGCCTGGAGGCCGCGGGCTGGATCGCCCAGGACGGCCCCAAGGGCGCCGGCATCCTCGTGGTCAACACCTGCGGGTTCATCGAATCCGCCAAGAAGGAAAGCCTGGACGCGGTCCTGGACCTGAAAGCCCGGTACCCCGGATCCCGGATCCTCATGGCCGGGTGCCTGGCCCAGCGCTACCCGGAGGACCTGGCCGCGGAGCTTCCCGAGGCGGACGGGATCTTCGGCAACGGGGACCTGGCCCGGATCGCGGAGGCGGCAGAGACGCTGCGCCGGGGCGGGCGCCCCGTCCTGGTCCCCGAGGCGGCTCCTCCCGCCCGGCCGCCCCGTACCACCCTCTTTTCCTACCCCCGCAGCGCCTACCTCAAGATCTCGGAAGGTTGCTCGAACCGCTGTTCCTACTGCGCCATTCCCCTGATCCGGGGGGACGCTCGAAGCAGGGCCGTCGAGGACGTGGCCGCGGAGGCCCGGGACCTCGTATCCCGGGGCATCTTCGAGCTCAACCTGATCGGCCAGGACCTGGGAGCCTACGGCTTGGACAGCCTCGGGCGCCCGGCCCTTCCGGAGCTCCTGGGGGAACTCTGCAGGATCGAGGCGGACTTCAGGATCCGCATGCTCTACATCCACCCCGACCACTTTCCGGACCCCGTCCTGGATCTCTGCTCCCGGGATCCCCGGATCCTTCCCTACTTCGACCTGCCCTTCCAGCACGCCTCCGGCCCCGTCCTGAAGGCCATGAACCGCCGGGGCGACGCCGAGACCTACCTGGGCCTGATCGGCCGGATCCGGGACCGCCTCCCGGAGGCGGTGCTCCGCTCCACCTTCCTGGTGGGTTTCCCCGGGGAGACCGATGAGGACTTCGAAGCCCTCCGGGACTTCCAGGACCGGGCCCGGCTGACCTGGCTGGGCGCCTTCGAGTACTCCCGGGAAGAGGACACCCCCGCCGCGGCCCTGAAAGGCCGGGTGTCCCGGAAAACCGCCTCCGAGCGCCGCCGCCGGGTGGAGGAAGCCCAGAGGCCGATCACCGAGGAGGCCCTCCGCGGCTTCCTGGGCCGGGAGCTAGAGGTCCTGGTGGAGGAACCCGTGGAGGGGGAGGAGCTCTCCCTGGGAAGGAGCTACGCCCAGGCCCCGGAGGTGGACGGACTCGTGGTCCTGAACGCCCGCCTGGAGCCCGGCCTCGTCGTCCGGGCCCGGGTCGTCGCCGTGAACGGGGTCGATATGGAAGCGGTGGTCCGTAAACAGTAAACGGAAGGGCCCTCAGATCACAGTGACCGTACACGCGATAGCGTCTGAATGTATCCGAGGTCCGCACTGTGCACTGTCCACTGTCCACCTCCCCTTTACACTGTACCCTCCCACGTACCATATTCAACTTCATGCCCGAGCTCCCCGAGTACCTGAGAGATCTCAACCCCGAACAGCTCGCCGCGGTGCGCCACGAGGGGGGGAACCTCCTGATCCTGGCGGGCGCGGGATCCGGAAAGACCCGGGTGATCACCACCAAGATCGCCTGGCTGGTACGGGAACGGGGAGCGGCCCCGGAATCGATCCTGGCCGTCACCTTCACGAACAAGGCGGCCCGGGAAATGCGGGACCGGGCGGCGGCCATCGATCCCGCCTGCGCCCGGGCCTTCCTTCGCACCTTCCACTCCTTCGGGGCCTGGTTCCTCCGGCGAAACGCCGCCGCGGCCGGGCTGGATCCCAACTTCACCATCTACGACGACGACGACTCGGTGACCCTCCTTCACGGCGTGGCGCCGGAGCTGACCCGGGGGGACTGCGGCCGCCTGGCCTCCCGGATAGCCCGGGCCAAGGACTACGGCATGGCTCCGGACGACCCGGACCTGGAAACCCGCTTCCCGGACCGGAACTTCCGCCGCCTGTACAGGGCCTACGAAAAACGCCTGCGGGAGACCGGGAACGTGGACTTCGGGGACCTCATCCTCCTTCCCGCCCGGGTCCTGCGGAACGACGAGGCCATCCGGACCCGCTTTCACCAGCGCTTCCGGGTCATCCTGGTGGACGAGTACCAGGACTCCAACGTGGCCCAGTTCGAGCTGCTCAAGTCCCTGGCCGGCGGCGGGGCCTATGTCTGCGTGGTGGGGGACGACGACCAGTCCATCTACCGGTTCCGGGGCGCGGAGGTGCGGAACATCCTGGAGTTCCCGGAGGTATTCCCGAATACCCAGATCGTCCGGCTGGAGAGGAACTACCGGTCCTTCCAGAGCATCCTGGACGTGGCCGGAGCGGTGGTGGCCCGCAACGAGGGGCGCTTGGGAAAGACCCTGAAGGCCGTGAAGGACGGCGGGCCCAAGGCCAAGCTGGTCCTCTTGTCGGACCAGGATGAGGAAGCCGCCTACGCATCCCGGGTCGCGGAAGCCCGTGCAGGCCGGACCGGCCGCTGGTCGGACACGGCCGTCCTGTACCGGACGAACGCCCAGTCCCTGGCTTTCGAGCACCTCTTCGCCAAGCGGGGAATCCCCTACCGCATCGTGGGATCCGTGCGCTTCTACGAGCGGGAGGAAGTCAAGGACGCCCTGGCCTATCTGGCCGTCCTGGCCAACCCCCGGGACGAGGTGAACTTCCTCAGGGTGGTGAACAAGCCCTCCCGGGGGGTCGGGGACACCAGCGTCCAGGCTATCCTGGAGGCCGCGTATGCCTCCGACGGGGACCTGGTCGCCGCTGCGCGCCGGGTCGGGCCGAGCCTCAAGACCGCCAAGTCCCGCGCGGGGCTGGCGTCCTTCGCTTCCCTGGTGGACGGGTTCCGGGCCTCCCTGGACGCCCCGGAGGCGGGACGGCCTTTGTCCGTATTGGTTGAGCGTATCGTCAAGGAGTCCGGCCTGGTGGAGTACCACCGAGGCCAGGACGAGGTGGCGGGGACCCAGCGGGCCGCCAACCTGGACGAGCTCGTGAACGCCGCCGCGGACTTCGAGCTGTCCCTGCCCGGCCTGGCGGAATTCCTGGAAACCATAGAGCTGGACCGGAGGATGGCCGACCAGGAGGAGAACCTGGAAGCCGTGACCCTGATCACGATGCACAATACGAAGGGCCTGGAGTTCCCGGTGGTGATCGTGACGGGCCTGGAGCAGGGCCTCTTCCCCCGGGACGACGACGAGGGGGAGGACCTGGAGGAACAGCGAAGGCTCTTCTACGTGGCCGCGACCCGGGCCAAAGAGGAGCTTCACCTCTGCTCCTGCCGCAGCCGCCTCTACCGGGGCCGGCGGATCGACCTTCTGCCCTCCCGCTTCATCCGGGAGATACCCCCGGGACTCTACGAGACCCTGGGGGGAAGGCTGCCGACTCCGGCTCCGGAAGGCCCCTGGAAGCCGGGATTGGCCGTCTACCACGACGACCACGGATCCGGCTACGTCACGCAGGTCAAGGCGGGCACCCCGGACTCGGGCCCCCTGGTATTCGTCCGCTTCGAGACGGGCAGGGTCCTGCAGTTCTTCCCCAAGTTCACCCGCAAGCTGGAGGCCCTGAAGTGACCCGCCTCCGGACAGTCCCCGGTCGGAGGATCGACGAATGAGCGACAAGAACCGAAGCGCAGGTCCCATACCCCCCATCCGGCGCATGCGGGAGTGGAGGCTCTATGCCGAGGACGGATCCCGCTTCCTGGATCTTAGGCTCCTGGACAATCGGGGCTTCCTGGGGGCCAAGGGCCGCTTCGCGGGCACCCGAGCCAAGAACGGGATCGACCTGGGCCTGCTCAAGGAGGCCCCGGGACGCCATGCGGACCGCCTTCGCAAGGTCCTGGCCCGGGACTTCCCTGAGATCCGGGCCCTTCGATTCTTCCGGAACGAGGAACGTGCCCTGGCGGCCCTGTCCTTGACCCGAGGCGGCCTCTTCGATCCCCTGATCCGGAGGGACCCGCCGGCGGAAGGCGGGATCGCCGCGGCTGGTACCGGCGGTCGGATCGGCCCCGAGGGAGCGGCGAATCCCGCGACCAAGGGAGCGGCGGTCCACCGCTTCTTCCTGCCCGAAGAGGAGCGGGCCCGCCTGGCGACCCTTCCGGTTCGGCTGATACCCCTCCCCTGCCCGGAGCCCTTCGGGCCCTCGGTCCTGGCCTTTTCCGACGCCGGTATGGCGGACGCGGTTCCCGAGGACGAGCTTCCGCCGGTCCTGCCCTTCACGGCCCTTCGGGCCTGGGAGGATTTCCGCGGCATGACGACACCCCTGTCCGGAGGACGCCGGGCCCGGAGCGGCGAGGGGGCCCCCTCGTACTCGGAAGACCTTTGGAGGCGGACGGACCGTCGGCTCTCGGACTTCTTCGAACGCCAAGGTCCCTACCTGTATGCCCGCTGTCCCCGACAAGACTGGGAGGCCTTCCGTACCCGGGCCTTGGCCGGGGGCTGCGTCCTGACCCCGGAGTGGGAACTACCCTCCATCGTTCCCGGTATCTTCGACGACGGGGAGCTCAAGAAGCTGGCCGGGGCGTTAGGAGGCCCGCGCTGACGCACCCTCGCGTACCCCGGCCCGGCCGATCCCGTCGGACTAGCTCCCGGCCCTAGCGTCCCCGGCGGGCGGCGGCCTGGATCAGGACCACCGCCGCGACGATCAGGATGCCCCCCGCGATCTGCTGGAACCCGAAACGCTCTCCCAGGATCAGGGCCGACAAGACCACGGCCATCAGCGGCTCCACCGTGGAGACCAGGGAGGTGTTGGACGCCCCGATCCGCTGCATGGCCCCGAATAGGGTGACGATGGGGATGACCGTGGCGACTATGGAAATGCCGGCAAGCCCCGCATACGAGGTAAACTCTCCCGGGGCCCTCACGGTTCCGCCGATCAGGGTGATGGACCAGTAGGCCGCCGCCGCGGCGGTCATGATGAAGGCCGTGGAGTGGACGGGCTTCCGTCCCGCCAGGACCCTCTCCCCCACGACCAGGTAGGCCGCGTAGGTCAGGGCTACCAGGACGCCGAAGGCCACGCCCGCGGCGGGGTATCGGCCGACCCGGAAGAAGGTGGTCACGCAGCCCGTCAGGGACAGGGCCAGGGCGGCCAGCTGGACCGGGGTGGGCTTCTTCCGCAAAAAGGCGGCGGACAGAAGGACCACGAAGGAAGGGTAGAGGTATAACAGCAGGGACGTGATCCCCGCGTCCAGGAACCTCAGGGTGACGAAGTACAGCCCCGCCTGGGGAGCGAAACCCAGGAGCCCCAGGACCAATACCGGGAGGTTGGGCTTCAGGGGGGGCGGACGCCGTTCGGAGACCAGGATCCAAGCCCAGAGGAAGGCCGCGGCACCGGTGAAGCGCCAGGCCAGGGCCTGGGACGTGGAGAACCCCTCGGCGTAGATCAGCTTGGCGAAGATGCCCAGGGTGGAGAAGCTCGTCGCTGAGAGCAGGGCCAGAAGGACCCCGATCCCGGCTCCCCGGGCGGCGTGATCCGGGACAGGATACTGTTCGGCGCCCGCGGCTCCTGTCCCCGGAGCGTCCGCCTCCCCCGAAGCGCCCGCGGGGGGCCTCGTCGTGTTCCGCATGGATGTTCCTTTCCGGTGTCCCGGCGCCGATCAGCCCGCCCCCGGGCCTTCCGAATCGAAGACGGCCCCTCCCAGGGCATAGTCCTCGGGCTTCACGGCCCCGCGGGCGGCCTCGATCTCCGCCTTCCTGCGCGCGAGCTCCGGGAAGGACCAGGTCCCTCCCGCCCCGGGGCTGCCCTCCGCCCAGGCCGCCAGCTCCTCCACGGCCTTTTCAGCGGCCCGGCCGTCCGAGGGCCGGCAGGCCTCATCCGGGGGCCGCACCGAAGCGGGGTCCACCGTTTCGGGCTTGTCCCAGACCCGGGCGTAGACCAGCTTGCGGAGGTTTTGCCGTTTGATCTCCTCGTTCGCCCGAGCCAGGCGCAGGGAGCGCAGGAACGGAACCAGGTAAAAAAGGACCGCGAAGGCGGCGGGCACGAAGCCCAGGCCCCAGAACAGGACCGGCAGGGGATTCTCCACGGCGCTTCGGACGAACATCGTCACGATCAGGTAGAAGTCCGCGGGTATCCGCTGGGCGCCGGGGGGGATGTAGGGGATACCCCGGGAAAGGGCGTTGACCATGAAATAGGAGCCGAAGGCCAGGTTGACCCCGTTCAGGGCCGCGAACCAGACGTTGGCCTTCCGGGGGTTGGAAGAAAAGGGTATCAGCCTCTTCAAGGGGGCGGAGCCGCCGAAGGTCCGATCCCGCTCGTCCTTCCTGCGCAGGAGGGAGGGGAAGAAGTAATAGATCGTGCCGTTCGGGGTGACCTCGGGGCTCCCCTCGAACTCGTAGAGGTAGCGGTTGATCGCGTCCTCCGCCTCCGCGGGACGCAGCCCGGTCAGGACCATGAACTCCTCCAGGGAGATCAGCCCCCGGTTGGCCTGGATGAAGGCCGTCACCGCCTTCTTTTCCGTCTCCGCCCAGGGTTCGTTGGGGTCCCCGTCCCCGAAGACGAAGGAGAACACCGCCTTGTGCAGGGGACGCCGATCCGCGGCCCGGGCCATGCGCCGCTCCCGCTCGTAGTACCGCTGTTCCGGGCTCTTGAAGAGCTCGCCGTAGAACCAGATCCGCACGAAGAGCTCCAGGATCCGGCCCGTGAACATCAGGCCTCCCCCGCCCCCTCGGCTCCGGCCCCGGGAATCCCGGCTACCCGCGGTCTGGGCGGCTATGGAGGCCGCCAGGGCCGCCAGGGTCAGGGCCAGGAAGAGGACGAAGTAGCCCACCAGCATGACCACGATCCATATCTTGAAGAGGAAGGCCGCGGCCGCGGCGATTCCCCTGCGCAGGGCCTTCCAGAGCCGTTTCAAGGCCGGTCCGAGTCCCCGGTACCGGCTGTGCAGGCCCCGGGGGAAGGAGTAGAGGATCTCCCCGCTCTCGGTCACCCGGAGCCGGGCCCCGTACTCGTCCGCCACGGCCCGGACCTCGGTCTCCACCTGGTACTTGGGCAGGCCCGTCCGGACCACCAGGTCCGCCACCGTGGCTTCCCCCCGGTTCCGTCGAAACTCCGAGGCCAGGCGGTCCCGCACCTCCTCGGCCTTGTAGTCGTATACCTTCGTCGCCTTAGCCATCCCCGTCTCCTGGCCCGTCCGCCGATCCGAGCCCTTCAGTCGATCCGCACCCTCCGGAGAGCCCGGGCGTAGAGCTCCCCGTACTCGCCCGCCGCCCGGTCCCAGGAGAACTCCCGGGTCATGGCTCGAGCCCGCATGGCCGCGATGTGGTCCTTCTTGTTGTAGTACGCCCAGACCGCCCAGCCCACGGTGTCGTAGATCGCCCGGGGGGTCAACAGGTCGAAGAGGAAGCCCGTCCCCTCCCCCGAGTCCTGGCGGTAGTTCTCCACCGTGTCCGCGAGGCCGCCCGTGCGCCGGACGATGGGCAGGGTTCCGTAGCGCAGGGAATACATCTGGTTGAGCCCGCAGGGCTCGTAGCGGCTGGGCATCAGGAAGAAGTCCGATCCCGCCTCGATCAGGTGGGCGGTCCGGTCCGAGTACCCGATCCGGGCCTTGAAGTTGGGCAGGCGGGCGGAAAGACTCTGCACCTCGTCCTCGCACCAGCGGTCCCCGGAGCCCAGAAGGACCATCTGCAGGACCATGTCCGTGCAGATCCGGTAGGCGCTGCCGTACAGGGGGCCGAAGAGCTCCCCGATACCCTTCTGGTCCGTCAGGCGGGTCACCATGCCGATGAGGGGCACCTCCGGATCCTCGGGAAGGCCGAACTCCCGCTGGAGGGCAGCCTTGCACGCGGCCTTGCCGGAAAGATCCGCGGCGGAATACCGGGCCGGCAGGTGGCGGTCCGTGGAAGGGTCCCAGTCGTCGAAGTCCACCCCGTTCAGGATGCCCACCAGATCCGTGCTCCGGGAACGCAGAAGCCCGTCCAAGGAGCACCCGAACTCGGGGGTCTGGATCTCCCGGGCGTAGGTCGGGGACACCGTGGAGAGCTGGTCCGCCGAGGCCAGGGCCCCCTTCAAGAGGTTGATGGCGTCGTAGTATTCCAACCCGGCCTTATGGAAAAGCTCCCAGGGCAGGCGGAAGTAGGGGAAGATTTCCTTGGAGTAGATGCCCTGGTAGCCCAGGTTGTGGATGGTGAAGACCGTGGCGGTCCGGGAAAATTCCGAGGCGGACTCCACGTAGCGTCGATATACCGGAACCAGGCCCGCGGGCCAGTCGTGGGCGTGGAGGATGTCGGGTATCCAGTCCAGCTTTTGGCAGAGCTGGAAGGCCGCCCGGGAGAAGAAGGAGAAGCGTTGGGGGTTGTCCCGGAAATCCGTCTCCTCCTTGGTGCCGTAGATACCGTCCCGGCCGAAGAAGCGTTCGTGGTCCAGGAAATACACCGGGGCGCCCGATCCCGGCAGAGTCGAGCGGTACACCGAGCACCACTCCTCCCCCCAGCCCACGGGGACGCAGAGAGGCCCCTCGAGCAGTTCCAGGCCCGCCCGGGGAACGCAGTAGTACCGGGGCAAGACGATCCGGACGTCGTGGCCGGCCCGATCCAGGGCCCGGGTCAGGGCGCCGACCATGTCCGCCAGGCCGCCGGACTTCGCGAAGGGGGTCGCCTCGCTGGATACCATGAGGATCTTCACGGAGTTCCCTCCTCGAAAACGGCTGCAGAATCGGGATCGAGTATAGCCAGAAACCCGCCGGGGGGCAAGAAACAAGTGTTAGGGACTCACTACGGAGGGCACGGAGGACACGGAGAGGACGCGGAAAGGGGTCTATCGGAGAAATTTAGACAAACTGCGCAAGACGGAAGACGGATGAACAGGATAGATTCCGAGTGTCGATACTATAAAAAACCTATCCTGTCCATCCTCTCCAACTCCTGTCCATCCTGTCCGCCCGATGGTTCCAAGGCCGGGCGCGGCGGCCTAGTACCGCACCACCATTACCTTCCGGATCTCGTCGATCCCGGGGGCCACGATGCGGATGAAGTACATCCCAGGAGCCACCGGGTCCCCGGCCCGGTTCCGTCCGTCCCAGGAGGCCGTATAGTCCCCCACTCCGAGGGTCCCCCGCTGGAGGGAGCGCACCACGTCCCCGTCCAGGGTGAAGACCGTGATGGTCACCGG
>JAAYUR010000087.1 GCA_012517645.1 Treponema sp. | reverse complement strand
CGTCCAGGATGACCAGGTCCCCCCGCTTGCCCGGTTCGAGGGAGCCGACCTCGGAGGCAAGGCCCAGGGCCGCGGCCCCGTTCAGGGTCAGGGCGCAGAGGGCCTCGTCCACGGACAGGCGCATATAGAGGACCGCCAGGGCGAAGATGAGGGGTATGGACTGGCTGTAGCAGGACCCGGGGTTGAGGTCGCTGGCCAGGGCCACCGCGCACCCCGCGTCGATCATGCCCCGGGCGTCCGCGTAGGGCTCCCGGAGGACGAAGGCCGTCAGGGGCAGACAGGTGGCCACCGTGGAGGACCGGGCCAGGGCCTCGTAGTCCGAGGGCACGCACTTCAGGAGGTGGTCCGCGCTGGCGGCTCCCAACTCCGCGGCCAGGGCCGCCCCGCCGATCCGCTCGATCTCGTCCGCGTGGACCTTGAGCCCGAAACCGGCTGCCTTGGCGGCCTCGAGGTAGCGCCGGGAATCCGCCAGCTCGAAGACCCCCTTCTCGCAGAAGACGTCGCAGAACCTGGCGAGACCCCGGGCCTTGACCGCGGGGAGCATGTCCCGGATCACCGCGTCCATGAACTCCGAGGTCCGGCCCGCGTACTCCGGCGGGGTCGAGTGGGGACCCAGAAAGGTGGGGACGATCCGGACGGGCTGTTCCCGGCCCAGGATTTCCATGGCCTCCAGCTGGCGCAGCTCCGTTTCCAGGTTCATGCCGTAGCCGCTCTTGCCCTCCACGGTGGTGATCCCCAGGGAAAGCATGGTCCTAAGCCTTTTCCGGCCGATCTCGACGAGCTCTTCCCGAGAGGCCGCCCGGGTGGCGTCCATGGACCTCCGGATTCCGCCGCCCCGGCGGTGGATCTCCATGTAGGGAAGTCCCCCGGCCCGCCAGAGGAACTCCTCGGAGCGGTCCCCGGCGAAGACGAAGTGGGTGTGGGAGTCAACAAAGCCGGGGACCACGGTCCCGCCTCGCGCCGAGAGGACCGGGACACCCGGCGGCACGGCGGGCGCCTCCGCGGCGGGTCCGGCCCAGGCGACCGTACCGTCCCGGATCAGGACGGCGGCGTCGGGCACCACCAATACATCGGCCATGTCCTTGCCTCGGCGGGCGGCCCGTCCCGTGGGCGTGGCCAGCTCCGCGATGTCCCGGATGTACAGATCCTTCGCCATCGGGGTTCTCACTTTCTCGGGACGGGTTTTCGGCCCGTGAACAGGGGGTCCGCGCCCAGGGTCCCGACCAGACCCTCCACGAAGGCGGGGTCCAGGACGGTGCGGAGTTCCTTTTCCGCGGCCTTGAGGATCCTGTCCAGGCGGGGTGCGAAGGCCGGGTCCGTGAATCGCTGATCGGTCTTGGCCTTGCGGATCTCGATGATCGAGCGCTCCAGGAAGGTGACTTGCTTGTCCCGATAGCGTTCCAGGCGCTCCCGGTACCAGTCCGAGGCCAGGACGGCCTCCCGGTCGAAGAGCCGGCGCAGCTCCGGATCGTCCAGGGTCTTGCCGTTCCAGGTTCCCTCGGCCATGACGTGCAGGATCGCCTGCAGGGGCGGTATGGCCGCCTCCACGCTCCCGTCCGCCAGGTACTCCCGGGCCACCTTGGCCTGGGCTTCCGCGATGTTCTCCACCCCGTCCACGAACTCCGCCAGATCCTGGAGCTCGGGCTTGAGGAAGTCCTCGGGGAAGACGGAGCCGGGGGTGTCGAAGATCCTGCCCAGGAAGGTGGCGGCGAAGAGGGATGTGATCCGGTAGCCCAGCCGGCTGGCGGGAATCCTCCGGCCCTGGTAGTCGAAGTCCTCGACCTTTTCAAGGAAACCGTTGGCGATCAGGAAGGCGGGATCCTTCTCTTCCGGATCCATCCGGGACCAGAGCTCGGGGATCAAGAGGGAAATGTCGTGGTTGACTTTGTACTTGCCGCCGATGTAGCCCGCGGCGCTGGAGAAGCCTCCGTAGCCGGTAAGGATGTACGAAAGCAGGGCCGCGTTCAGGTCCGTGGTCGGAACCAGGGCGTTGAAGGGGCCCTTGGTCAGGGCTCCCTCGCTGCCGGCGCCGGTGGTGGAGGGGCTCTTGCCGGTCAGGGAGCAGACGAAGTCCATGAAGAGCTCCGGAAGCTCCTGGTAATGGATCGGGCCGTAGACCGCCAGGGGCCGGATCTTGCCTGCAGGATCCGCCGGGTTGTTCCTGCGTCCCGGAAGGGTGGCTCCGACGGGGTGTAGGACCGGCTTGTCCTCCGGGATGCGGAAGAACAGACGGTGTCCGAGGTCCGCGAGGTAGCGCTTGCAGGGCTCGATGTGGTTCGGATCCAGCTGGAGGTACCGAGGGTTCTTGGAGGGCTTGCCGTCCACCATCCGGGGCTGGTCGCTGGCGACGAACCAGTCGAACTCGTCGTCCCGTTCCGCCTCTTCGATGAAGCGCCGCATGGGCTCGGTGTAGGCGGAGAACTCGATGGTCTTCTCGATCATGGCATGGGCCTTGGACCGGGACAGGGGCTCGAAGTTGGAGATGAAGTTGTCCGGCCGGGCCATGTCCTTTTCGGCCTGCTTGTCGTAGCCCCGGATGACCGCGTCGTCGGGGCGCTGGAAGAACCGGGCTTCCGCGTTCTTGCAGAACTTGACCGACACCCCGGGAGAGGCTCCGGAGACCTCCGGAACCGAGGCTTTGGGAAGTACGATGCTGGCGGTGATGTCGTCCTCCCACTGGACCTTTTCCGCGGGCAGGAAGTCCTGGCGGAGCTTGAAGATCCTGCGCCGGCCGTCGGGAGCGTACCCCACCCGCAGGTAGGATCCCAGGACCGGGCGTCCCTCGTACTTGAGGATGTTCCCGGCGGTCCCGTTCACGGTATCCACCGTGAAATGCTTGGCCCAGTCCTCTCCCCAGTCGGGGCTGTAGAAGCGCTTGATCAGGAAGACCAGGGCCTTGATGCGCTCCGGAATGGTCGCAAGCCACTCGTTGTATTCGTCCGTATACAAGGGCGAGGGGGACAAGAGCTTGATCACGCTGCCCAGGGAGCGCTTGCCCGAGAGGATCTTACGGTCGTCGGGACGGTGTTTTTCCTTCGTGGCTCGGAATCGGTTCGAGTAATCCCTCTCCAGGATATCCCGGACCTGGGCCATGTCCGACTCGTAGTCCCCGATGATGAAGGGGAAGTACTCTATGGCGTCCCAGATGCTCTTGGAGATTTCGGACTTGCCGCCGCCGGATACCGTGCAGGGCTTGTGGCAGACAAGGCCGACGGCCGTGGTCCCCACGAGGCGCCAGGCCCCGGAGCCCGCGTGGCGGTTCATGCTGATCTTATACCCCGTGGGGTGGACATAGACCTCGTGGGGCAGAATGCGGAGGGAATACTCCTTCCCATCCCGGGTCCATCGAGCCGCCTGATCCTCCAGGGAGATCTGGGCGTCCTCGGGAAGGTAGACGATGCCCGGGAAGGTCCGGTCCCGGGCGAATCCGTCCGGGTGCTCCTCGATATGGTCCTTGAGCAGGCGGACGACTTCGTCGAAGTTGTGGCCCCGGCTCTTCAGGTTCGCGTCCGGCACGAATCGGGTGCCCAGGTTGTAGGTCGGGAAGACCAGGGCGCCTCCTGCGTGCTCCTCTTCCGTCATGCCCAGGAGGTTTGCGGAGAAGGAGATCTGGGTCTTCACCTCCTTCTTGGAGTACCCGAAGTAGTTGTCCGCGATGATGGTTACGATCACGCCCCGTTCGTTCCGGGCGCAGATCTTGAAGGGTTTGCCCTCGTTGTAGAGCTCCTCCGGGGCCTTCCAGGCCATGCCGTCCCGGCGCTGCCGTTCGGAGGCGTCATCCCAGCGGGGAAGCCCCAGGTCTCGCTTCTTCAGGCCCACGAGGTGGGTGGCCAGGAGGATGCATCCCGTGTGGCCGGTCCAGTGGATCGGATCCAGGGCGGCGTCGTTTTCCGCGATGTAGGGGTCCCCGGAGTTCCCGAAGATGCTCTCCACGAAGTCCAGGTTCGCGGCCAAGGATCCCGGGGCGAAGAACCGGATTTCCATGGAGCGCTCCGGGCAGACCTCGGGCACCTCGGGCTGGACTATGGGTCGGAGCAGCAGGGAGAGGAAGGCCCGGCCCGGTTTGGCCTCCTGGGCCGTAAATGGGATGGTCAGGAGCTCGGCCGGAGGATTGATGGCCGCCGCCAGAATCCGGCCGAACACGGCCTTGGGCACCGCCTTCTTGTCCGGGGGCACCGGGAGCCCCCCGTCGGCCACGTGGAAGACCCCCTCCGTGGTCCGCCGGTCGTTGGCGGGGTTGTGGAGGATGCCGTTCCGGATGCGATAGGAGGTAAGGGTGGGGGAGGCGTACGAGGAGGCTTCGGGAGGCAGAGAGAGTTCCCGGGCCATGCCGTAGCGGTCCAAAGTCAGGGTGTTCGAGGGCAGCCGGGGGATCTCGGGAAGGCCCGTGTCGGCCAGGTAATCGTTCAGGAACGCCTGGATGCGCTGGTCCGCGGGGGGCAGGTAGCCCGAAAGAAGGCGATCCTTTTCCCGGTAGTTCTCGATCAGTTCCCGGGCAAGCTCCACGAAGGCCGTGCCCTCCCGGGAATAGACGGGCAGGCCGAGACTGGCCAGCTTGATGTTGATGTAGGCCATGAGTCGGCCGCGTTCCTGGGGGGACGTGCGGTCGAGCCGGAGCCCGAAATCGCGTTTTACCGGCATACAGAACCTCCCGGGGGATGGGGATGTGCGAGGCGGCGATCGGCGCGCCGAAGCCCCGATCATCATACCCTGACCGGGCAGGGGACATCAATTCCGGGTAGGAAAACAGTGGACTGCGGCCGGTGGTCGGGAGCGAGACGCCGGTCCTGTAGCCGTTCTATGCCTGGGCGGCTGGCTCCGCAGCGGCCGTCGATTCCATCCGCTCACCCTCCACTGTCCACCGTCCCCGCCACCAGCGACTTGGCCGTTTGCAGGTCCGGGTACATCACCCGGTCCCGGTCCACGAAGGGGATTTTTGAGCGCAGCGTGTCGTAGAGTTTCCGGGTGGCGGGGGAGAGCTTGTCCGACCCTCCCAACAGGTCGATCGCCTGGCAGGCCGCCAGCCACTCGATCCCCAAGACCTGTTGAAGATTTTCCAAGACCGACCGGGCCTTGCGCGCGACTATGGTCCCCATGGAGACGTGGTCCTCCTGGTTGGCGCTGGAGGGGATGGAGTCCACGCTGGCCGGGTGGGCCAGGACCTTGTTCTCGCTGACCAGGGCCGCGGCCACGTACTGGAGGATCATGAAGCCCGAGTTGACCCCTCCCTCCTTGACCAGGAAGGCCGGGAGCCCGTTGGACAGGGCCGGGTTGACCAGACGTTCGGTGCGGCGCTCGGACAGGTCGGCCAGCTCCGCCAATGCTATGGCCAGGAAGTCCATGGCCAGGGCCACGGGTTGGCCGTGGAAGTTGCCCCCTGAAAGAATGTCCCCGTAGCCCGAGCCGTCCGGGAAAATGAGGGGGTTGTCCGTGGCGGCGTTCAGCTCCCGGCCGACCACGGTCCGCACGTAGACGATCGCGTCCCGGCTGGCCCCGTGGACCTGGGGCACGCACCGCAGGGCGTAGGCGTCCTGGACCCTCAGCTCCCCCTGCCGGGTCGTCAGGCCCGAGCCTGAAAGCAGGTCCCGGAGGGCGGCCGCGCTGGCGGTTTGGCCCTCCTGGCGGCGGAGTTCGTGGATGCGGCCGTCGTAGGCGTCCGTGATGCCCCGGAGGGCTTGGAGAGTCAAGGCGGCCAGGCCGTCCGCCAGTCCGACCAGGCGCAAGGCGTCCGCGCAGGCCAGGGCGGCCACGGCGGTCATGGCCTGGGTGCCGTTGATCAGGGCCAGCCCTTCCTTGGCCGAGAGCTCTACCGGTTTCAGCCCCGCCCGCGAAAGGGCTTCCGCCCCGGGAATCCGTTCCCCGCGGTAGAAGGCCTCGCCCATGCCGCAGAGGACCAGGGCCATGTGGGCCAGAGGAGCAAGGTCTCCGGATGAGCCCAGGGAGCCCTTTTCCGGGATTACCGGGACGACCCCGGAGTTCAGCAGGTCCAGGAGGGCGTTCACCGTGGAAACCCGGGCCCCGGAGCTCCCCACGGCCAGGGCGTTGGCCCGCAACAGCAGCATCGCCCGGACCACCTCCGCGGGGAAAGGTTCCCCGACCCCGCAGGCGTGGCTCATGATCAAGTTTCGCTGGAGGGTCGCATTGTTCTCCGG
>JAAYUR010000298.1 GCA_012517645.1 Treponema sp. | reverse complement strand
TAGTCCTGGATGGTTCCCCGCCGCACCGGCTCGGTCCGGACCGCGAAGGCGACGCCGGTCCCGGCGGATCGGCCCACGCGTCCGCCCCCGGCGGCTCCCGGACCCGCGGTTCCCGGACTCGAGGCCGCCGGCCCCGGGGCGCCGGCGTTTGCCCCGAGAGGCCTCCCCGGGCCTGCGGCGTCGGCCGGCCCCCCCGAGCCCGCCGCTTCGGACGGGCCCGGCGCTGCGGAGGCGACCGAGCCGGATCGCGCCGCGGGAGGCCCCGCCTGTCCCGCCGCCCCGGCGGCCTTGGGTTTAGGCAGGAGCAGGACCAGGGCGACGGCGGCGGAAAAGAAGATCAGCAGGACGATGTTGCGTTTCCTCACGATCACCTCCCCAGGGTCCCGAAGGGAAGCCCCAGCGCGTATTCCAGGTCCAGCAGGGCGGATACCAGGTTGAAGGCCTCCTTGAGGAGGTTCGCCCGGGCCTCCTGCAGGGTATCCCCGGCCTTTTGTAGGCTCAGGACGTCCTTGGTTCCGAAGGCATAGGCCTCCTCGGTCAGGCGGTAGGACCTCTCCGCCATCTCCACGGTCAGGCGGCGGGCCTGAAGGGAGGACAGGGACTGCTCGATCGAGCGCCGGAGGGATTCCCGGGAGATATCCGCCGCTACGATCCCCTCGGCCAGCTGGCTTTCCGCCTTGATCACCGCGTCCCGGGCCTTGTCCGCCGCTTCCCGGGCCGCCGACCAGGGCATGAGGCTGTCCAGGGAGAAGGAGAGGGTCGCGCTCAGGGAGCCGCCGTCCTTCCAGGGCCCGGAATCCGTGGATTGTGGGCTGTAGGAGCCCGATAGGAGCAGGGACGGGGAACGGGTGGCGGAACGAGCCGCGGCCTCCGCGACCCGGGCGCTTTCCAGGGACGCCCGGAGCGTCGCCACGGCGGGGGAATCCCCGAAGGATACCGGAAGTTCGATCTTCGAGATCGAGGAGGCCTCGGCCAGGCTTCCGGCCAGTTCCAGGGGCGCCGACGGATCCAGACCCAGGGTCTGCTTGAACCGTGCCTTTTGGGTCTCATAGGCCGTCAAGGCGCTCTCCAGACCGGGCTTGAGGTTTTCCAGATTCACCCGGGCGGACAGGGCGTCCAGCTCCGAGGCCAGCCCGGCCTTCCTCTTGGCTTCCGCCTGGTCGTAGGCCTTCTGGGCTGTGGCCAGAGATTGCCTCAGGACGGCGATGTTCTCCCGGGCAAGCGCCAGGGAGTAGTAGGCCTTGCGGACCTCGAGTTCCAGGGACCGGGCCGCGGTATCATACGCCAGGGTCTGGGCATCCAGGGCGGCCCGGGCCTTCCGAATTTCGTGGAGTGTGCGGGGCGCCAGGGTGACGGAAATCCCCGCGGAACCGGAAAGGGTTATCGTTTCCATCGCGCTGGACCTTCGGGCTCCCGCGGACAGGGTGATCCCCGGAGCCGCCCCGTTCCAGGCCCGGGCAAGAGCCCTCTCCGCGGCGGCCAGATCCACCCGGCTCCGGGCCAGGGAGAGGTTGCCGGCCAGGGCCAGCTCCACCGCGGCCGCCGGGGTCAGGGCCTCCGCGGTCCCGGCGGTCGACGCCGCGGGGGGAAGAGGCGGGGCCGCCTGCGCCCGGGCGGCCGAAACGGCTAGGGCCGCCGCAAGGATCAGCATCGAGAATCGTCGCATGCCGCAAGCATACGCCATTCCATGCTCCCCGGACTATATATCCCGGATTAAGAGCGCATAATTTTTTGTTATTTCCGGCCCCTCCGGCCTCCCTCCCGTTGTCCCCGCCGGGAACCCGCGCCTATACTCGAACCTGAAGGGATGCCAGACATGAAGGCCCGGGTTCTTATCGTGGAGGACGTCGCGGAGCTCTCCGACCTCGTGGCGCTCTACCTGTCCAAGGAGGGGATGGAGACACGCCAGGCGGACACCGCCGAGGCCGCCCTGGCCCAGGTCCCGGAGTGGCCCCCGGACCTGGTCATCCTGGATCTCAACCTGCCCGGCATGGACGGCTTCGAATTCCTCCACGAGTTCCGCAAAACCGGACGTTGCCCGGTCCTGATCGTATCCGCCCGGGACGCGGACGAGGACATCATCGCCGGCCTCGGGTACGGGGCGGACGAGTTCGTCACGAAACCCTTTTCCCCCCGGGTCCTCACCGCCCGGGTGCGGGCCCTCCTCCGGCGGGCCCAGGAGGGGACCGCGTCCCGGGATTCCCCCGGGACGGTCCGGTTCGGACCCTACGCCCTGGACACGGAGGCCTGCGTCCTCAAGAAGGACGGGCAGAGGGTTCCCCTCTCCGCCAAGGAATACGCGGTCCTGGCCTTCCTGGCCGGGAACCCGGGACGTCCCCTCTCGCCCCAGTCCATCTACGCCGCGGTCTGGAAGAACGCCTACGGGGACCTGACCGCCGTGGCGGTCTATATCCAGCGCCTGCGGAAGAAACTTGAGGAGGATCCCTCGAACCCCCGCTTCCTGGAGACGGTCCACGGCATGGGTTACCGGTTCGCCCTCCCCTCCCCGTCGGGAGACCCGGCATGAGGATCCGCACCCAGTTCTACCTCCTGGTGGCGGGCATCGTGGTGGTTCCCGTGGCGGTGATGGCGGGCTTCTACTTCGCCTGGCGCCTCCAGGAATCCCATGCCCCCCGGGTGCCCGGGTACGAGGAGATCGTCCAGCTGGCGGGCCGGACGGTGGACCGGGCGGCCTGGGAAGAGCTGGCCCGTTTCATGGAGCGCAAGCCGCCCACCGTGGAGTTCACGGTCCTGGACACGGGCATGCGGGTCCTCTTCTCCTCCATCGAGGGACTCGAAGCCGGCCGGACCGTCTCGGACGCGGAAGTCCTGGACCGGATCCGGGCGACCGGAGGCCGCTACCTGTACCAGGTGGACTCCCCGGTCCGCACCGGGGAGGGGCGCCTGGTCGTCCTGACCCGGATCACCCGGGACGGACGCCGGCCCCCCAGCCCCTTCCAGCGCCTCTTCGAGACCTTCGCGACCCTCCTGGCCGCCCTCTTCGTCTTTTCCGCCGCCGGATCCATCCTGATCGCCCGATCCCTGACCCAGTCCGTCCTGGCCCTGGAGGCCGCCACCCGGCGGATCGCCGCGGGGGAGCTGGACGTTCCGGTGGAAGTCCGGGGGGGCGGGGAGTTGGCGGTCCTGGCGGGATCCCTGGTCCGCATGCGGGACGCCCTGAAGGAGGACCGAACCCGCCGCAGCCGCTTCATCATGGGGATATCCCACGACCTCAAGACACCCCTGGCCCTGATCAAGGGGTATGCCGAGGCCATCGGCGACGGGATGGCGGACGATCCGGAGGCCCGGGACCGCTGCGTCGAGATCATCGGATCCAAAGTGGACCAGCTGGACGGGATGGTGGACGACCTGATCGATTTCGTCCGGATGGACACCGCCGAGTGGAGGCGGCATCTCCGGCCCGTCGCCCTAGCGGCCTTCCTGGGGGACCTGGCCCGGCGGTCCCGGGAGGACGCGGAGCTCCTGGGGCGCCGGGCGGAAATCTCCCTGGACATACCCGAGGGAGTGTCGGCACCCATGGACGAACGCCTTGCCCAGCGGGCCCTGGAAAACATCGTGAATAACGCGTTGAGGTATACGGAACCGGGAGGCCTGGTCCGCCTGGCCGCCCGGGCGGAGCCGGATCGGATCGTGCTTACGATTTCCGATGACGGCCCGGGCATTCCGGAGGAGGATCTGCCCCGAATCTTCGACCTATTCTATCGGGGGACCTCATCCCGTCGGGAACAGGGGCTGGGACTGGGGCTTGCCATCGTGCGGGGAGTGGCGGATTCCCACGGATGGGAGGTCCGGGTGCGGTCCGAGCCCGGGAAGGGCAGCGAGTTCGAGATCTCCATCCCCCTCGCCGTCCCCGGGGCGTCGGACCCTAGCCTTGGAGAAAGTCCTCCCGCTGGGGCGTGAAGGTGTCCACCACCACCGAGTCCTCCAGGAATCTTACTCCGTGGGAGACATCCGGTCCCGCGTAGAACGAGTCCCCGGGTCCCAGGATCTCCTCCCGACCGTCCATGGTCAGGGCCAGTTTTCCGGAGACCACGTAGCTGGCCTGCTCGTGGGGATGCTTGTGGGCCTCCACGACGGATCCCGCGGCGAACCGCACTTCCACGACCATAAGCTTGCCCCCCCGGGCCAGGATCTTGCGGCTGGCGCCGGGGAACAAGTCCTTCTTCTTCACGTCCGCGTTCCTGATCACCATTGATGCCTCCTGTAGATGCGGGCTCGGCCCGACTCGGAATTCGCCGGACTCCTAGAAGTACAGCTCGTATTCCTGGGGAACCGGGGCGTTGTACACGTACTCCGCTTCCTTGATCTTGGACTCGATCCAGTTGGACAAGAGCTCCTCCGGAAAGGCGGGGGCCAGGTAGTCCCGGTCCTTCTTGAGCCCTCCGAGGACGTGGTAGAGCCCCGTGGGGAAGGTGTTCTTGGGTCCCGGTTTTGCGGTGGAAAAACCGAGTCGGACGGGATCCAGGTTCCTCTGCACCCCGTCCAGGCCCGCCAGGAGCATGGCCGCCAGGAAATAGTAGGTGTTGGCCGTCGCGTCGCCGGTTCGGAACTCCACCCGGGCGTGGCCCTTCTTCAGGTAACCGGGGATGCGGATGGCCGCGGCCCGGGACCCCTGGGCGAAGGTGGCGGAGACCGGGGCCTCGTAGCCCGGGACCAGGCGGCGGTAGCTGTTCGTGCTGGGGTTGGAGAAGGCCAGGAGGGACCCCGTCCGGGCGTGGGACAGGATGCCCGCCGTGTAGGCCAACCCCGCCTCGGACAGGCCGTACAGCCCCTCCCCCGGGAAAATGCTCTTGCCGCCCTTGGTGACGTACTGGTGCACGTGCATCCCGCTGCCGGCGATCTTGTACATAGGCTTGGGCATGAAGGTTATCTTGAGCCCCAGCTCGTCCGCCGTGGACTTGAGAATCCACTTGGCCAGGACCACCGCGTCCGCCGCCCGGGAGAGGCTCATGAAGTCCAGCTCGATCTCCATCTGGGAGGCCCCCACCTCGTGGTGGTGGTACTTGACGGGGATGCCGGCTTCCAGCATGGTGCGCACCGCCCGGTCCCGGAGGATGCCGTACTTCTCGTCCGGTCCAATCCGATGGTAGCCCTTGGACAGGCCGAAGCGGTCCCGGTCCTCGTTCTCCTCCCCCAGCCCCTCGGCGCTCTCCACGAAATAGTAGGATTTGTCCACGGTGGTGTGGTAGCGGACGTCCTCGAAGACGTAGAACTCCAGCTCCACCAGCATGTGGGCTTCCTCGCCGATCCCCGTGGCGCGAAGGTGCTCTTCCGCCCGGCGGGCCACCACCCGGGGATACTGGAGGAAGGGTTTGCCGTCGGTGGATCGGACGTCGCAGAAGGCGTGGAGCACACGGAATTCCCCGCGCTCCTCCAGGAAGGCAGAGGACATGTCGGGAACCGCGGTCATGTCGCTGGAATGGACCTGGGCGAAGGAGAAGTTTGAGGCGTCGAAGCCGATGCCGTCCGCCAGGACCTTCTCGGACACGTAGGACCGGGGCAAAGAGACCGAGCGCAGGGCGCCCTGGAGGTCGATGACTAACAGGGACAGGTAATCGAAGGAATCCATGTCCCCCGTGTACGGGGCGATTTTCATACAATGCTCCTTTTATCCACGCTAGGGGGAGAATATCCTATCCCGCCCGCGGGCTTTGGGCAAGCGAGCACCGGATAAGGCCGCCGGCGGGGACGCCGGTTCAGCCTGCGCAAGGGCCGCTCGGAACCGGGGCGCCGAGGCGGCTTTACAATCCCGCCCGCGCCCGGTATGGTGGAACCGTCGGCCGTACGGTCCCAAACCTTTTTCCAACCTCGCAAGGAGGCCTACATGAACCCCGTTGAGACATGGCATGCCGAAGCCCTGGGCGCCCAGGCCGTCAAGGCACTCCAGAAAAGCGGCTTCGACGCCGTATACGTGGCCACCGCCGCGGAGGCCGCGGACAAAGTACTGTCCTACATCAAGCCCGGCGCTTCCGTCGGGTTCGGCGGCTCCATGACCGTAAAGGCCCTGGGCATCCAGGAGAAGGCCGCAGCCAAGGGCGCCGTGCTCCTGGACCACAACGCGCCCGGCCTGGCTCCGGACAAGAAGCTGGAAATCCTCCGCAAACAGCTTACCTGCGACGTATTCGTCTCCGGCTCCAACGCCGTGACCCTGGAGGGGGACATCGTCAATGTGGACGGGAACGGCAACCGGGTGGCCGCCCTCACCTTCGGCCCCTCCAAGACCGTGGTGGTGGTCGGGGCCAACAAGATCGTCCGGGACATCGACGAAGCCTTCGCCCGGGTGGAGACCTACGCGAGCCCCATGAACAACAAGCGGCTGGACAAGCCCAATCCCTGCGTGAAGACCGGTACCTGCGAGGATTGCCAGGGCGAGACCCGCATCTGCCGGGTCTACCAGATCCTGCGGCGCAAGCCCAGCCTCTCGGACTTCACCGTTCTGATCGTCGGGGAGAACCTGGGGTTCTAGACGCCGGGCCGGATATTAAAACGGGGTCCCCGCGGGGACCCCGTTCCTTTATGTATATCGACGAAGCCCGCAGGGCTTCGTTGCCGCGAGGCGGACCCGGGTCCGCCTCGCGCGGACTCCGTGGTTAGTTCGTTGTAGTGCCCGCGGTTTCGGCCGGCTTGCCCATCTTTTCCCGCACCGTCGGCAGAACCTTCCGGGCCAGGATCAGGTACCGGGGAGGGAGGGAGGCGCCCTCGGGGGACTCGTACTTGGCTATGAGGGCCAGGAACTCCCCCTCCGCCAGGGCGTACTTCCCCTGCTTGTAGTGGATGAAGGCGGTCTCGTACTCGCAGGTGACGAGGACCGAGGGATCCGAGCCGAAACGCTCCCGGGCGGTCTCGTAGTAGACGATGGCGGCGGCCCAGTCGGAACGGTCCGAAGCCTCCTGGGCGCGCTGGATCAGCTCCATGGCGGTGGCGTCTTCGGGGATGACGGGGGGCTTGGAAGCGCAGGACGAGAGGAAGGCCGCGGCGAGAACGGCGGCGAGTATCGGGAAAAGGCGCTTGATCATCGGAATTCCTTGGACGGTCAGACCGTGTAGATTTCGTCCTTATCGGGCAAGGACTTCTTGAGATCCCGCATGAACTCCCGGGGATCCCCCATGTCCTCGTAGGCGTCGCAGGACTCGATGGCGCGCCGGGCCACGGTGAAGTACTTGTAGATCTTCTCCTCACCCAGCTTCTTCTTCCACTTGCCGGCGTCGCAGCGGACCCGGAGGTAGTACCTTCCCGTCCCGTGGGCGGGAGTCGGCACGAGCTTGCAGTGTACGCAGTTGGCGCAATAGATTCGCCCGGCGGCGCGGTCGGCGGTTTCGGATTCCCGTACTTCCTTCAGGGTTTCCATGTCCCTTGCCCCCCTTGCGGGTTCGATAGTATATAATCGGGTTTCCGCGGTCAAGCCTTGACCCTTAGCCGTCCGTCCTAGGAGCCGCCATGATAGCCACCGTCGTGAATGCCGTAGCGATTATCCTGGGAACCCTCGTCGGCCTTGCGTTGCGCAAGGGCTTTTCCGAGAAGATGAAGGACACGGTTTTCACCGCCGCGGGCTGCATCACCCTGGTCCTGGGGATGCAGATGGCCTTCAAGACCAGCCACGTCCTGGCTCTGGCCCTGGCCCTGTTCATCGGAGGAATCTGGGGCACCTGGATGGACGTGGAGGGGGCGGTCCTTCGATTCGGGGAGTTCTTGAAGCGCCGCTTCGCGAAGGGCGAGGAGGAGTCTTCCTTCGCCTACGGCTTTTTGAACGCCTCGGTGCTCTTCTGCGCGGGCGCCATGGCCCTTGTGGGTTCCTTCCGGGCGGGGGTGGAGGGCGACTATTCCATCCTCCTTACCAAGAGCGTCCTGGACGGCTTCATCTCGGTCCTCTTCGCGGGTGCCATGGGCGTCGGAGTGGCTTTCTCCGCCCTGACGGTCTTGGTGTACCAGGGAGCCTTGACCCTGCTTTCCGTGCGCATCTCCCACCTGGTCACGGAGACCATGTTGTCCGAGCTGACCGCCGTAGGCGGCGTCCTGGTCCTGATGATCGGACTGAACCTCCTGGACCTGCGGAAGGTCCGCACCGGAGACTTCCTGCCGGCCTTGCTGGTGACGGCGGCCTTCGTCCTGCTGTTCCCGTACGTGCCGTTCCTATGACAAGGCGGCAACCGTTTCCGGTTTTCAAGGTCGAATTCCCGTGATGGCCACGAACGTCGCGAACCTCAAGATGGCCCGGACCCTCTTCCACTCCTCCGCGGGCGGGTACTATATGCTGGACAACGCGGCCATCATCATGCCCGCCATATCGGACCTGGTGGCCACCAGCCTCTTCCGGATCGCCCTGGTCCTGGACCGGCCGGTGAACCTTCCCGTCCTGCAGCGGGCCCTCTCGAACATAGCCCCCCGCTTCCCCTACTTCATGGTGGAACTCCGGCCCGGGTTCTTTTGGTATTACTTCCAGCCCTCCCGCCGTCCCCCGGCGGTCATCGCGGACCTGGGATCTCCTTGCCAGGGGTTGAATCCCCGACGAGCGAAGGGCCACCTGTTTCGCGTCCGGGCCCGGGGATCCCGTATCGCCTGCGAGTTTTCCCACATCCTGGCGGACGGCTACGGCGGCCTCATCTTCGCCAAGACCTTGTTGGCCGAGTACTTCCGGCTCCAGGGCGTGGTCAGCGAGCCCGCCCCGGACGTCTTCCTGCCCGGAACGGAACCCAATCCTCACGAATGGGAGGACGCCTACCACCGGTATTTCCGGGAGAACTGGCCCCACCCCGACCCCCGACCCCGGGCCTTTCGCCCCCCGAGTCCGGCCCTGCCCCTGGGTCAGTATAGGATCCTGACGGGGGTCTTCGATCTGGCGGCGGTCCGCCAAGCGGCCCAATCCCGGGGCGCCACGGTCACGGAACTGCTGACCGCGGCCCTGATCTTCGCCTACCAGGGGATCTGGGAGTCCCTGCCGCCCCGGGCGCGGCGGCGCAGGGAATGCATGGCCGCCGTCGAGATCCCGGTGAATATGCGCTGCTTCTACCCCTCACGAACCCTCCGGAACTTCACCCTTTTCATCCTTCCCGCCGTGGACCTCCGCCTGGGCCCCTACACCTTCGAGGAGCTGGTCCGGATCGTCCACCACCGGGTGGCCCTGGAGAACGAGGAGCGGGAGATCGCGCGGCAAATATCCCGGAACGCCGGGGGCGGGCGAAAGCTCATGGTCCGGCTGGTGCCGCTGTTCCTAAAAAATTTCTTCGCCCGCCTGCTCTACGACTCCCTGGGGGAAGGGCTCATCACGGGCCTCCTGACCAACCTGGGACCCATGACCCTCCCGTCGCCCTTGGACGAACGGGTCCGGCGCTTCGAATTCATCCCGGCGCCCAGCCGTTCCCTCAAGACCAACGCCGCGGTTTGCAGCTGGAAGGGGGAGCTCCACGTCACCTTCGCGAGCCGAGCCCGATCCCGGGAGGTGGAGCGGCGATTCTTCTCCGTTTTGTCTTCCATAAACCTGCGCGCAAGAATAGAATGCGAATCGGACGAACAGGCCGCGCCCTTCCGGGAAGCGAATCCCCTTTCGGGCGGGCCGAGATAGTCCGATCCCCGACCGAGGCAAGGGCATGGAAGCGGAAAAACTGAACCAGAAGTATGCCAACGCCGCCCGCTCCGACGAGTTCGGCCCCTGGTATGTCCTGGACAACGCGGCCATGATCTTCCCGGTGATGTCCGACCGGGCGGCCACCTACATGTTCCGCCTGGCCGCCACCCTGGACGAGCCCGTCCACCTGCCCTCCTTGTCCGCGGCCCTGGCGCGCATAGCCCCCCGGTTCCCCTACTACATGGTGGACCTCCACAGGGGCTTCTTCTGGAACTACCTCCAGCCCCTGGACAAGGTTCCGGTCCCCGTCTCGGATCATCGCTACCCCGTCCAGGACTTCGACGTGCGCAAGCGGGGACAGTTCCCCTTCCGCGTACGGGCGCGGGGCCGAAGGATCGCCCTGGAGATGCACCACGTCCTGTCCGACGGCGGGGGGGCCCTGATCTTCTTCAAGACCCTTCTGGCCCAGTATTTCCGGTACCGCGGGATCGAGTCCGAACCCGCCCCCGACGTCTTCGACCCCGACGGCACGCCCCATCCCGAGGAGTACGAGGACGCGTACAACCGCTTTTTCCGGTCCGAGCTCCCCGCGCCCGAGCCGCGGCCCCACGCGTTCCGGATCGTCTCTCCCCTCCTGCCCCCCTCCCAGTTCCGGGTAATCACGGGAATCCTGCCGGTGGACAAGGTCAAGGAAGTCTCCAAGAGCTTCGGCGTCACTGTGACGGAACTCTTCTGCGCGGCCATCATGGACGCCCTCCAGGAGATCCGGGCCTCCTACCCCGCGTGGATGCGCAGAAAGAGCGGGCCCATGGCCACCCTGGAAGTCCCCATAAACATGCGTAAGATCTACCCGACCCGGACCATGCGCAACTTCAGTCTGTACTTCATGCCCTCCGTGGACCTGCGCCTGGGGCACTACGATTTCGGAGAGATCGCGGAGCTCGTCCATCACCGGATCAAGAGCGAAAGCCCCGATAGGGAGATCCCCCGGCAGATCGCCCGGAATGTCGGGATCTCCCGAAAACAGTACGTGCGCATCCTGCCCTTGGGAATCAAAGAGATCTTCATGCGCCTGTTCTACAATTCCATGGGCAAGAACTTCCTGTCCGGAGGGGTTTCCAACCTGGGCCTGTTGACCCTGCCGGAACCCTTAAGCTCCCATGTAACCCGGCTGGAGTGCCTCATGCCCCCCAGTAAGGTTACCTGCGGCAACCTGGGGGCCGTGACCTGGGGCGACAAGATCTACGCCAATTTCGGCAGCCTGATGAAGTCCCGGGAGGTTGAGCGCCTGACCTTCAAGCGCCTGTCCTCCCTGGGCATTCCCGTTCGCATTGAATGCAACATGGAGGATCCGGTATGAACCTGTGTCCCAACTGCGGAGTCGACCTGGGCGACGAAGCCCGAGCCTGTCCCCTCTGCGGGGTCCGGGTAGGACCCGACGCGGACAAATCCGAGCCCGTCATCCATCCCCTTCCGCGTATCGAACCCCTTTTCGATCCCGACGGGAAGGGCAACTTCACCCCCCGGGAAAAACTCTTCATCACCCGGGAAGTCATCACCGTCTGCATGGCCATAGCCGCGGGATCCGCGGCGGCCATCAACTACCTGGTGTCCGGCCATCTCACCTGGTCCCTCTACCCCGTGGCTTCCATCGCCTTCGTCTGGCTCTGCGTAGGGTTCCCCCTGTACATACCCAAACGCCCGGGCGTGGCTTTAACCGTAGCCGCCTTGGGCTTGATCGGCTTCCTGGGCGCCCTGGACCTCATCGACGGGCCGAACTATACATGGTTCCTGGATTTGGGCCTGCCCCTGGCCCTGAGCATCGAGGTCTTCGGGATCGGCACGGTGCTGGCCGTCGTGAAAGCCCGCAGGAAGGGCCTCAACATCGTCTCCATCATCCTGTTCGGGATCACCGCGATCTGCCTATCCATCGAGTACCTGACCGACCGGTTCCAGAGCGGCGAAGTTCACCTGCAATGGTCCTCCATAGTCGCCTTCGCCCTGGTGCCCGTGGGGATCTTCCTGGTGTACATCCACCTCCGGATCGCCACGACCACCTCCCTGCGTAAGTTCTTCCACGTTTGAGGGTTCTGCAATAGATCGGGTCTATTGACATTTTCTCTCGTTTCTTGTAGTTTACTCTCACATCGACGCAGGGTAGAGCAGTTGGCAGCTCGTCGGGCTCATAACCCGGAGGTCGTAGGTTCGAGTCCTACCCCTGCTA
>JAAYUR010000538.1 GCA_012517645.1 Treponema sp. | reverse complement strand
GCCCGGGGGGAGGACTGGCGCGCGGTCTCCCGGGCGGCCTTCGGGGGCGCCGGGTCCTGGGGGAACGGGGGAGCCATGCGGGCCGCGCCGATCGGGGCCTGGTACGCGGGGGATCCCGCCCTAGCCGCCGCGGAGGGCGCGGCCAGCGCCGAGCCGACCCACGCCCATCCCGAGGGCATCGACGGGGCCGCCGCCGTAGCCGCGGCGGCCGCCTACACGGCGGGCACCGCCCGGGAAGGGGCGGCATGCTTCGATCGGAATTCCTTCTTTTCCGCCGTGCTCGACGTCCTAGGGCCCAGCCGGGTGCGGGAGGGGATCGGGAAGGCCCAGAACCTGGGGGACGTCCCGGCCGCCCGGGCGGCCTGGAGCCTCGGCTCCGGGATGGCCGTCGCGGCCTTCGACACGGTTCCCTTCTGTCTCTGGGTCGCCGCCCGGCGGCCCTTCGACTACGCCGCCGCGCTCCGGGAGGCGGCGGCGGGCATCGACCGGGACACCACCTGCGCCATCGTCGGGGGCATCGTGGTCCTGTCGGACCCCGGCGGCGTACCCGAAGCCTGGGCCCGGGCGGCGGAACCGCTGCCGGATTCAATCACCCGGAAATTATTGGAATCCTGACCCCGGTTCCTTGCCGGTTCCGAAAACCAAGTTCGCGGTTCCGGGAATCACACTACCTGTTCGGCCACCCTGTCCAGTTTGGAAAGAGGCAGAGCTTCGATCCGCTCATCCAGGGTGTAGGACCTTCGGCCGGGATACAGGACCCAGAGACGCTCGAGATCCAGGTCCGACAGAGCGATCCTCATGGATTTTGTGGTGCCGGGAGCGTCGGCGCACTTGAACTCGAATCCGTATCGCCTGCCCCGCCGAATCAATAGCAAGTCGAGCTCCGCTCCCCGCTGGGTGGACCAGAAATAGGCATCCTCTTCACCGAACCTGGACAAAACCTGCTCAAGGGCGAAGCCTTCCCAGCTTGCGCCGTACCGGGGGTGGGCGCGCAGGGAAAGCATATCCTCCACCCCCAGCAGGTTGTGGAGCAGGCCGGTATCCCGCAGATAGACCTTGGGAGATTTCACCTGCCGCTTCCCGAGGTTCTCGTGCCAGGGGCGGAGGATGCGGATCATGAAGGTGCCGGCCAGGAGGTCCCGGTATCGGTCCGCGGTGCCCGGGCTCGAGCCCAGGGCGCGTCCGACTTCGGAGGCGTTCCAGACCTGTCCGTGATAGTGGGCCAGGAGATTCCAGAAGCGGTCCAGGGCCGCAGGCGCGATCCTGAGACCCAGGCCGGGAAGGTCCCGCTCGACCAGGGTCCTGCGGAAGGCCTGGAGCCAGCGGGACGCAGCCCCGGGCGTGGAGGCCAGGAAGGCCCGGGGGAACCCCCCTCGGAGCCAGAGACGATCTATCCTATCCGTCCCGACCTCCTGCAGGGTGAAGCCTGAGACGGGCAGGAACAGGGACCGACCGGCCAAGGTTTCTGAAACCCCCCGCACGAGGGCCGGCGAGGCGCTGCCGAGGAGGAGGAAGGACGCTTTCCGATCCGGGTCGTCGCAGAGATGCCGAAGAAGTCCGAATAACTCCGGCATCCGCTGGACCTCGTCGATCACCAAGAGTCCCCGGCAGTCCCGAAGAGTCAGTTCGGGGGTGGTTTCCAGGGCCCTCCGGGCGGAGGGATCTTCCAGGTCGAAAAACTCGGCGCCCCCCCGTCGCCCGGCTATCATCCGGGCAAGGGTGGTTTTTCCGACCTGACGGGCTCCCAGCAGGGTGACGATCGGGGATTCGCCGAGGAGAGCCAGGACGGTTTCAATCAAGCCGACTCTAGGCAGTAATTGTTGCATATTAAAAGATTAGTGCTTAATTTTCAACAAAGTCAACTGAATCGGATAATAAGTTTGAACGTTTCTATAGCTTACAGCACCGCCGCGATATCCGTGGCCCGGAAATCCTCCCCCTTGAAAAG